>NZ_BAAHAR010000036.1:0-97716 GCF_054777395.1 Nocardiopsis oceani | reverse complement strand
CGGCCCACACTCACGGTCCGCCAGATCTGGTACGAACCCAGAGCGAACAAGGCGAGCGCGACCACGGCGAAGACCGAGGTGATGATGCCCAGTGTCAAATACAGAGGATGCATCGCCGGAGGCCTCCCATCCTGCTTTCGTCATCCGGTGCGCCACACACCGGTGGTCCTGATAGATGTTACTAGCGAGTAATAGCACTGCTGACACCGGGACCCGACCGGCTTGACCGGGCCCACGGCATCTGAGGGCTCACGTCCCTCGCGTCCGTCACCGTGCGTCCGGGCTACGGGACCGCGTCCGCACATGGGTGCCAACCGTAGCCAGCCCTCCGCGCAACAGAATCACGCGGGTGCACCCGAGTCTCCCCGAACACACCCCCTCACCTCTATGTAAGCGGACATCGGGGCAGACCGGGGACACTGAGGCATCGGTAGGAGCACCGGTTCGCTCCACCGCTCCCCCAACTCCCGCCCGCCCCGGTCCACCGCCTTCGTGCCTGCGCCCCTTCGCGCGCCCGCGCGAGAGTGCCGAGAGGGAACAGGGAGAAGGCGCGCGACGGGACTGAGCCGCCGCCCACAGGCTGTGCACAACCGGCGTGCGGCACCCCGCCCCGGACACGGCACACCCGCTGTTCGCTCAGCGCGATCCCACTTCCCGGCCCACCCCCGCGTCCAACCCCGAGAGGGCCCGGCAACCCCTGGTTTCCAGGTCAAGGATGTCCCTGAGTTGCCCCGGGTTTCGCCCATTTCCTCGTGGAATCTGCCCAGGCCGGGAACATCCCCGCCTAGCCGGCCGTTGTCAGGTCGTAGGAAGTAACCTGAGTCGGGTCGACTCAACTGACTTGACAGCCCCCACCCGACGAAGCAAAATTACGTCTGTACGACTCAACTTTGACGGAGGAAACAACCATGGCACGTGCGGTCGGAATCGACCTCGGTACGACGAACTCGTGTGTCGCGGTCCTTGAGGGTGGCGAGCCGACGGTCATCACCAACGCCGAGGGCTCCCGCACCACCCCTTCGGTCGTGGCCTTCGCCAAGAACGGTGAGGTGCTCGTCGGTGAGGTGGCCAAGCGTCAGGCCGTCACCAACGTCGACCGGACGATCCGCTCGGTGAAGCGTCACATCGGCACCGACTGGTCGGTGGAGATCGACGAGAAGACCTTCAACCCGCAGCAGATCAGCGCCTTCATCCTGCAGAAGCTCAAGCGCGACGCCGAGGCCTACCTGGGCGAGGACGTGACCGACGCGGTCATCACCGTCCCGGCGTACTTCAGCGACTCGCAGCGCCAGGCCACCAAGGAGGCCGGCACGATCGCCGGCATGAACGTCCTGCGCATCATCAACGAGCCGACCTCGGCCGCGCTCGCCTACCACCTCGAGAAGGAGGACGAGGCCACGATCCTCGTCTTCGACCTCGGTGGCGGTACCTTCGACGTCTCCCTCCTCGAGGTCGGCGACGGCGTCGTGGAGGTCAAGGCGACCAACGGAGACAACCACCTCGGTGGTGACGACTGGGACCAGGCCGTCGTCGACTGGCTGGTCGAGAAGTTCAAGAACTCCAACGGCGTCGACCTGTCCAAGGACAAGATGGCGCTCCAGCGCCTGCGCGAGGCCGCGGAGAAGGCGAAGATCGAGCTCTCCAGCTCCGCCGAGACGCAGATCAACCTGCCCTACATCACGGCTTCGGCCGAGGGCCCGCTGCACATGGACGAGAAGCTCACCCGCGCCGAGTTCCAGCGCCTGACCTCGGACCTGGTCGAGCGGACCAAGACCCCGTTCCAGCAGGTCATCAAGGACGCCGGGATCAACCTGGACCAGATGCACCACGTGGTCCTGGTCGGCGGCTCGACCCGTATGCCCGCCGTCGCCGAGCTCGTCAAGGAGATGACCGGCGGCAAGGAGCCCAACAAGGGCGTCAACCCGGACGAGGTCGTGTCCATCGGTGCCGCGCTGCAGGCCGGTGTGCTCAAGGGCGAGGTCAAGGACGTCCTGCTGCTGGACGTCACCCCGCTGTCGCTTGGCATCGAGACCAAGGGCGGCGTGTTCACCAAGCTCATCGAGCGGAACACCACCATCCCGACCAAGCGCTCCGAGATCTTCACGACGGCCGACGACAACCAGCCGTCCGTGCAGATCCAGGTCTACCAGGGCGAGCGCGACATCGCCCAGTACAACAAGAAGCTGGGCGTCTTCGACCTGACCGGTCTGCCCCCGGCGCCGCGCGGCGTCCCGCAGATCGAGGTCACCTTCGACATCGACGCCAACGGCATCGTGAGCGTCACCGCGAAGGACCTGGGCACCGGCAAGGAGCAGTCCGTCACCATCTCCGGTGGTTCGGCGATGTCCAAGGAGGACATCGACCAGATGGTCCGCGACGCCGAGCAGTACGCCGAGGAGGACCGCAAGCGCCGCGAGGAGGCCGAGGTCCGCAACAACGCCGAGTCCCTCGTCTACCAGACCGAGAAGGTCATCACGGACAACGAGGACAAGATCCCGGCGGACGTGCGCTCCGAGACCGAGGCCGCCGTTGCCGAGCTGAAGACCGCCCTCGAGGGCACCGACGTCGAGGCCATCCGCACCGCCAGCGAGAAGGTCGCTCTGGCCAGCCAGAAGATCGGTTCCGCGATCTACAGCCAGGGCCAGCAGGGTGGCGAGGGTGCCGCCCAGGGCGAGCCCGGCGCCGACGCCTCCGCAGACGGCTCCGCTGACGACTCCGACGTCGTCGACGCCGAGATCGTCGACGAGGAGAACGGCAAGGGCAACCAGGGTTCCTGAACCGGGCAGCCCACTGAGAGCCGAGGAAGGAGGGAACGTCGGACATGACGCCGTCGGAGAACAACAGTCCCGACGCCGGTGACGGCGACGAGACGCAGGGTCCGGTGATCCGGGACAACCGCAAGGTCGACCCCGAGACCGGCGAGGTCCGGGACCCGCAGGGCGAGTCCGCCGCTGAGGCCGAGGGCTCCGAGGAAGAGCCCGAGATCGTCGAGGCCGAGGTCGATGAGGTCCCCGAGGTTCCGGACACCCCGGAGTCCGTGGTGTCCGAGGCGATCAACGCCGACGAGCGGGTCATCGAGCTCACCAACGACATCAAGCGGGTACAGGCGGAGTACGCCAACTACCGCAAGCGTGTCGACCGCGACCGTGTGGCCGTCCGCGAGGTCGCCACCGCCCAGGTCCTCAGCGAGCTGCTGCCGATCCTGGACGACATCGGTCGGGCCCGCGAGCACGACGAGCTCAGCGGCGGCTTCAAGGCGGTGGGCGAGTCCCTGGAGACCACGGCCACCAAGCTGGGTCTGGAGAAGTACGGCGAGCAGGGCGACGAGTTCGACCCGAACGTCCACGAGGCGCTCACCCTGGTCCCCGTCCCGAATATCTCCGTCCAGTCGGTGATCGAGGTGTTCCAGCCCGGGTACCGCATCGGGGAGAGGATCCTCCGCCCGGCCCGCGTGGTCGTCGGGGAACCGATGGACGGCGCGGAGGAGGCCCCGGCCGACTCCGCCGACGAGCCTTCGGACTCCACCGACGCCTCCGCCGACAGCGGCGAAGGCGGGGACAAGAAGTAGGTACGGGTCAGGCCCCTAGAGGGGTGGCTCTGGTGTGGCCGTGGCTGACGTGAGAACGTCGGTCACGGCCACCGGCCGACCCCGGCCCCGCGCGGCGCGGGGCCACATGGAAACATCGGACGCAACCGGCACCAGCGGGGAGAAGGCACCAGTCGATGAGCACCAAGGACTACCTGGAGAAGGACTACTACAAGGTCCTGGGAGTCTCAAAGACGGCCTCCAAGGACGAGATCAAGTCGTCCTACCGCAAGCTGGCCCGGGAGAACCACCCGGACGCCAACACCGACGACCCCAAGGCTGAGGACCGCTTCAAGGAGATCTCCGAGGCGTACAACGTCCTGTCGGACGACAGCCGCCGCAAGGAGTACGACGAGGCGCGTTCGATGTTCGGCGGCTCGTACCGCCCCGGGGGCGGTACCGGCCCCGGCGGGTTCGACATGAGCGACATCTTCGGCCAGAGCACCCCGGGTGGCGGCGGTGCCCCCGGAGGCGAACGGCTGAGCGACCTGTTCGGCGGACTGTTCGGCAACCGCGGCCGGGGCGGCCAGGCCACCCGCAGCAGGCGCGGAGCCGACGTCGAGACCGAGACCACGCTGAGCTTCCGCGAGGCCGCGGACGGGGTGACCCGTTCGTTCCAGCTGAGCAGCGAGGCCCCGTGCAACACGTGCAGAGGCACGGGAGCGCGCGCCGGTTCGGCCCCGCGTATGTGCCCCAAGTGCAGCGGCACCGGGCACGAGAGCACCAACCAGGGCGGCTTCTCGCTGTCCGAGCCGTGCAGTGAGTGCAGGGGACGGGGCCTCGTCGTCGACGACCCCTGCCCCACCTGCACCGGTAGCGGGCGCGGCAAGAGCACCCGCACCATACAGACCCGTATCCCCGTCGGCGTCACCGACGGGCAGCGCATCCGCATCAAGGGGAAGGGCACGCCGGGCGAGAACGGCGGGCCCAACGGTGACCTCTTCGTCGTCGTCCACGTGAAGGGGCACCCGGTGTTCGGCAGGAACGGCGACAACGTCACCATCACCGTCCCGGTGAGTTTCCCGGAGGCGGCACTGGGCGCCGATGTCCGAGTGCCCACCATGAGCGGGTTCCCGGTGACCGTGAAGGTCCCGCCGGGCACGCAGAACGGGCGCACACTGCGTGTCCGCGGCAAGGGCGCCACCCGCCGGGACGGCACCATGGGCGACATGCTCGTCACCTTCGAGGTAGCGGTGCCCCAGACACTCAACGGCGACGCGCGCGAGGCGCTGGAGAAGTTCCGCGCGGCGACCTCGGACTACGACCCGCGAGCCGACCTCGAAGCGCGGGCGAAGGGCGCGTGAACACCGTGAACGATCCTTCCTTCGGGGCAGACGCACCGGTCTACGTGATCTCGGTGGCCGCGGAGCTGGCCGGGATGCACCCGCAGACGCTGCGGCAGTACGACCGGTTGGGGATCGTGTCTCCGGGCCGCACGTCCGGACGGGGTCGCCGCTACTCCATGCGCGACGTACGGACGCTGCGCGAAGTGCAGCGCCTGTCGCAGGAAGAGGGCATCAACCTCGCCGGGATCAAGCGGATCCTGGAATTGCAGGACGAGGTGGAGGAGCTGCGCGAGCACCTGTTCCACCTGGCCAACGAACTCGAGGCGGCCCGTCGTGCGGTGTCCCGGCGGGGCCACCCCACACCCCGCCCCGAGGCCGGGCAGGGACGCGGGGAGCTGGTGCGTCGCACCCGCGTCACGATCTTCAACACCGCCGAACCCGGGGACGACCTCCCCGAGCGGGGGAACGGGAACGGCGAACAGCGCAGGGACGGGCCCGGCCGGGGCGAGTCCGACGAAGGCTGAGACCCGGGACTGACGGGGTTCCGGCGAACTGGTACCGGGCACGACCGGCCCTCTACTATCACTCTGAGTGACAACACCTGTGAAAGGAGTCACCAGCCATGAACTACAAGCTCACCCAGAAGAGCCAGGAGGCTCTGGCCGCTGCCATCCGCCAGGCCACGTCTGACGGCAGCCCGCAGACCGAACCGCTGCACCTGCTCAGCGCGCTCCTGGACCAGGCCGAGGGCATCACCCGGCCGCTGCTCAAAGAGGTCGGTGCCAACCCAGACCAGCTCAGGGACAGGGTCGAAGCTGCCATCGGCAACCTGCCCAAGGCAGCGGGTTCCACGGTCAGCTCCCCGAGCTCGTCACGGCAGCTCATCGTCTCCATCAACACGGCCGCCCAGCGCGCCAAGCAGATGGAGGACGAATACGTCTCCACCGAACACCTTCTGGTGGGGCTGGCCACCGACGGCGGCGAGGCCGCCCGCCTGCTCAACGAGACCGGAGCCGGCCCGGAAGCCCTTCTGGAGGGTTTCGAACGGGTCCGCGGCACCGGCCGGGTCACCTCGGAGAACCCCGAGGACACCTACCAGTCCCTGGAGAAGTTCGGTGTGGACCTCACCGAGCGCGCCCGCGAGGGCAAGGTCGACCCGGTCATCGGCCGGGACGGGGAAATCCGCCGGGTCATCCAGGTCCTCAGCCGCCGCACCAAGAACAACCCCGTGCTCATCGGCGAGCCCGGTGTGGGCAAGACCGCCGTGGTCGAAGGGCTCGCCCAGCGCATCGTGGCCGGCGACGTACCGCAGTCACTGCTCGGCAAGCGGCTGATCAGCCTCGACCTGTCGGCGATGGTCGCGGGCGCCAAGTACCGCGGCGAGTTCGAGGAGCGGCTGAAGGCGGTGCTCTCGGAGATCAAGGAGTCCGAGGGCCAGATCATCACGTTCATCGACGAACTCCACACCATGGTGGGCGCCGGCGCCGCCGAGGGCGCCATGGACGCGGGCAACATGCTCAAGCCCATGCTCGCCCGCGGTGAGCTGCGCATGGTCGGCGCGACCACCCTGGACGAATACCGGGAGAAGATCGAGAAGGACCCCGCGCTGGAACGCCGTTTCCAGCAGGTGTTCGTCGGCGAGCCGTCGGCCACCGACACCATCGCGATCCTGCGCGGCCTCAAGGGCCGGTACGAGGCGCACCACAAGGTGCAGATCTCCGACTCGGCGCTGGTGGCCGCGGCCACCCTGTCGGACCGCTACATCACCGCCCGCTTCCTGCCGGACAAGGCCATCGACCTCATCGACGAGGCCGCGTCCCGCCTGCGCATGGAGATCGACTCCAGCCCCGTGGTGATCGACGAGCTGCGCCGCGCCGTCGACCGCCTCAAGATGGAGGAGATGGCGCTCGACAAGGAGTCCGACCCCGCCAGCCAGCAGCGCCTGGAGCGGCTGCGCGCGGACCTCGCCGACAAGCAGGAGCAGCTGACCGGTCTGGTCGCGCGCTGGGAGCAGGAGAAGGCCGGGCTGAACCGGGTCGGCGACCTCAAGGGGCAGCTGGACGAGCTGCGCACCCGCGCGGAACTGGCCGAGCGCGAAGGCCGCTTCGAGGAGGCCTCCCGGCTGATGTACGGGGAGATCCCGCAGCTGGAGGACCAGATCGAGGAGGCGTCCAAGGCGGAGGAGAACGCCGCGGACTCCGGTGCCGACAGCATGGTCAAGGACGAGGTGGGCGGCGACGAGGTCGCCGGGGTCGTGTCCTCCTGGACCGGCATCCCCGTCGGGCGGCTCATGGAGGGCGAGACCTCCAAGCTGCTGCGCATGGAGGAGGAGCTCGGCCAGCGGCTGATCGGGCAGAAGGACGCCGTCGCCGCCGTGTCCGACGCGGTGCGCCGTGCTCGGGCGGGCATCTCCGACCCGGACCGGCCCACGGGCTCGTTCCTGTTCCTGGGCCCCACCGGTGTGGGCAAGACCGAGCTGGCCAAGGCGCTGGCCGAGTTCCTGTTCGACGACGAGCGCGCGATCGTTCGCGTCGACATGAGCGAGTACTCGGAGAAGCACTCGGTGTCGCGCCTGGTGGGCGCGCCCCCCGGGTACGTGGGCTACGAGGAGGGCGGCCAGCTCACCGAGGCGGTGCGCCGCCGCCCCTACACCGTGGTGCTGCTGGACGAGGTGGAGAAAGCCCACCTGGAGGTGTTCGACACCCTCCTGCAGGTGCTGGACGACGGCCGCCTGACCGACGGCCAGGGCCGCCAAGTGGACTTCCGCAACACCATCCTCATCCTCACGTCCAACCTGGGCTCGCAGTTCCTGGTGGACCAGTCACTGGAGGAGTCGGCGCGCCGGGACCGCGTCATGGACGTCGTGCGTGCCACCTTCAAGCCGGAGTTCCTCAACCGGCTGGACGACGTGATCATGTTCGAAGCGCTCTCCACCGCGGACCTGACCCGGATCGTCGACCTGCAGGTGGCGAAGCTGGGCCGGCGCCTCGCGGACCGGCAGCTCACCCTGGACGTCACCGCGGGCGCCCGCGAGTGGCTGGCGCTCACCGGCTTCGACCCGAACTACGGCGCCCGGCCGCTGCGCCGCCTGGTGCAGTCCTCCATCGGCGACCCGCTCGCCCGTGAACTGCTCTCCGGCGAACTCACCGAAGGCGACACCGTCGTCGTGGACGTGGACGACACTCAGGACAAACTCTCCGTGACCACCAGGAAAGCCGAGGAACCGGCTCTGGAGGCCTGAGAGCCTGGTGACAAGGGGTGTGGCCCCCTGTCCTTGGGGGCCGCTTTCCGCGTGGGTGGGGAGTCCGCGTGGGGAGTCCGCGTGGGCTGGGGTTTGTTGTTGGGTGCGGGTTTCCCCGTTCCCTGCCGCTTGATGGTGGCCGTCTCCGCTGCGCGCGTCAAGGTCGTCGCCGTCGAAGCGCTGGCGCGCTGTCGGTGGCGCTCCACCTTGACCCGCTTCGCTGCGACGGCGGGTGGGCGGCTATCAGGAAACGGGGGACGTGTGGTCGGGGCCCCAAGGGGCCCTTCGGGCCCCGGGCCTGCGGCCCGAAGGGCCGGGCTTCGCCCGGTCCGGCCGTGACCGGCCGGATCCCTGCCCATCCGCCCGGCTTCATCGGCCAGCGCGTCCCAATCCAGTGACCAGCCAGCGACGAAGAGCCCGAACAGGCCCGGCGCATGGCCGAGCGCGTCCCACCGGACTTTCGGTCAGGGGTGGGCCCCCTTTCCAACGATGATCTTGCCCCTGTCTCAACCCTCGACGGCCGAGGGTGGAGCTGGGGGCAAGATCATCGGGGATGAACCGGTTTCGGACGCAGCGGTCATCTTCGCCGGGCCGGTTCCGGACAGCGGGGCTGCCTCCGTGTGGGGCGCCCACCGGGGGGCGCCCGCTACCCCCACATGGGGGCGCCTGGGGCGCCGAGCCCCCTCCCGGAAGCACCCGGGGCCGGTGAACCCCCTCCCTGGAGGCAATCTCGGTACCCAAAATGACTCCAGCAGGGGGGTTCGATGCCCTGGAACCCACACCCGACCGGTCCAACAGCACCACCCGCACCCGTATGGGCCACCCACCACCGAGCCGCCAGACCGGTGGGACGCGCCCAGCCACCCAGGCACCTGTTCGGGCCCTTCGTCGCCCACCGGCCACTAGATTGCGACGCGCCTGCCGACACAACCAGACCCACGGGAAGGAACCCGGCCGGCCACGGCCGGACCGGGCCGCAGGCCCGGGGCAGTTCCCGGCCGAAGGCCGGTCCCGTAGCCACCCCGACCACATGCCCCCCGTTTCCTGACTGCCGCCGACCCGCCGTCGCAGCGAAGCGGGTCAAGGTGGAGCGCCTCCGATAGCGCGCCAGCGCTTCGATGGCGACGACCTTGACGCGCGCAGCGGAGACGGCCACCATCAAGCGGCAGGAAACGGGGAAACCCGCACCCGCAGGCGGCCCCAGACACCCCGAACCCCAAGCCCGTCCGGAAGCCCGCACCCGCGTGGAAAGGGGCACACCCCAATGGCCGGGGGAGCCCAACACCCTTTGTCAGCAGGCTCTGAGCTGTACACGGGCGTGCGGGGCGGCCGCGCGGGGACGGGGCTTCAGAGGCGCCCCGTCCCCGGCGTTCACGGCGACAGGTCCGGTGCCTCGCGCACCCCGTGCTCGCGGCGCAGCGCGGACAGCGCGGCCAGGTGGCCCGACATGCCGTG
This sequence comes from Nocardiopsis oceani, assembly GCF_054777395.1. Classification (NCBI taxonomy): domain Bacteria; kingdom Bacillati; phylum Actinomycetota; class Actinomycetes; order Streptosporangiales; family Nocardiopsidaceae; genus Nocardiopsis; species Nocardiopsis oceani. Next base: position 88,148 of record NZ_BAAHAR010000036.1, on the reverse strand, counting down.
CACGCCCGGCCCCGGCGGGGTGGAGGCCGAGCACAGGTACACCCCGGGGAGGGGCGTGCGGTAGGGGTCGAGTGCGGGCACCGGGCGGAACAGGGCCTGGCGGACCGACATGGCCCCGGAGGCGATGTCCCCGCCCACGTAGTTGGGGTTGTACTCCTCCAGCTGGGCGGCGGACACCCCCCGGGACTCGACGACGGTGTCCGAGAACCCGGGGGCGTAGGTCTCGATGCGCCGCCGGATCAGGTCCACCGGGTCCCGGGTGTCCCCGTTGGGAACATGGGCGTAGGCCCACACCGGGCGCTTGCCGGGCAGGGCGCGGCCGGGATCGGTGACCGCCGGATCCACGAGGAGGACGAACGGGTTCTCGACCCTGCGACCGCGCGCGGTCTCCGTCTCGGCTCGGAAGACCTCCGCCTGGGTTCCGCCCAGGTGCACGGTGCCCGCCGCGCCCACCCCGTCCGCCGCCCAGGGGATGGGCTCCGAGACGAGGAAGTCCGCCTTGGCCGCGCCCGGTCCGTAGCGGAAGCGGCGCAGCGCCCCCGCGTAGCGGGCGGGCAGGCGGCTGCCCGCGAGTCCCAGCAGGCCCTTGGGGGACACGTCGAGCAGCACCGTGCGGGTCGGAGGGAGTTCGGCGAGGTCGCGGATCCGCCGTCCGGTGTGCAGGACGCCTCCGTGCGCCTTGATGTCGGCGACGAGGGCTTCGGCGATGGCCCCGCTGCCGCCCCGTGGCAGCGGCCAACCGGCCTCGGTGTGGGCCAGGTGGCCGAGGAGGAGCGCCACGCCCGCACCGGGGAGCGAGGGCAGCGCGCCCACCACGTGCCCGGCGACCCCGGCCAGCAGCGCTCTGGCCCGCTCGGTGGTGAACGGTCCGGACCCCGTTCCGTGTGCCAGCACGCCCCGTGCCAGGTGGAGTGCGGCGGGAAAGTCCGGGGGCAGTGACCTCTGCCCGGAGATGCCGAGGTCCACCACCCCCCGGGTGCGCTCGACCAGCGGGGCTATGAGGCGGCGCCAACGCTCCCCGTCGGCGCCCAACCCGGCGCAGGTGGCGTCGAGGTCGGCCTCGGCCAGGGCTGCCCGTCCCCCGGGCAGGGGGTGCGCGTACGGTGTGGCCGGCCGGAGCAGTTCCACGCCCCGGGCCCCGAGGTCGAACTCGCGGAAGAAGCGCGCCGCCCCGGCCATGGGGTGGACCGCGGCGCACACGTCGTGCACGACGCCGCTGTCGAACAGTGGGACCGAACGCAGGCCGCCGCCGACCGTGTCGTGCTGCTCGAAGAGCTCCACCCGCAATCCCGCGCGGGCGAGCGTCACCGCCCCGGCGAGCCCGTTCGGGCCGGTCCCGACAACGACCGCGTCAATACTGCCCATCGGTGCCCCTTTCCCCGTTCAGTCCGTCGGCCGCGACTCTCCGGCGGGTTCGAGTCGAGGCTACGGGTCCTCGCACGCGCGCGCCCGTTCCGTCAGCAAGGAACGCTCGCGTTCGTTGCGGGTGAGGTCGGCGGCCCGTGCGTAGTCCTCCCGGGCCTCCTCCATCCGTCCGAGGCGTTCCAGCAGGTCGCCCCGGACCGCGGGGAGCAGGTGGTATCCGTCCAGGGCACCGGATCCGGCCAGGGCGTCGACGATGCCGAGCGCCGCTCCCGGACCGTGCGCCATGGACACGGCCACCGCCCGGTTGAGTTCGACCACCGGCGAGCCGGTGCGCCGGGCCAGCTCCCCGTACAGGCTGGCGATCCCGTGCCAGTCGGTGTCCTCGGGTCGGTCGGCCACCGCGTGTTTGGCGGCGATCCCCGCTTGGAGGGCGTAGACACCGGGGGACAGAGCGGGATCGGGTGGAGCCGCACGGTCGAGTGCGGCCAGTCCCCTGGTGATGAGCAGCCGGTCCCAGCGGGAGCGGTCCTGCTCGGCGAGGGGGACGGGCTCTCCACCGGGGCCGACACGGGCACGGAACCGGGAGGCTTGGAGTTCCATCAGCGCCACCAGCCCGTGGACCTCGGGTTCCTTGGGCAGCAGCCCCGCGAGGACCCGGCCGAGCCGCATGGCCTCGTCGCACAGTTCGGGGCGCAGCCACCTCTTCCCCGACGTGGCCGTGTAACCCTCGTTGAACACCAGGTAGAGCACCTCGAGGACGTCGGAGAGCCGGGTGTCGCGGTCCCGGCCGCCCGGCACCTCGAACCGGACCCCCTCCCGGCTCAGCTTCCGCTTGGCCCGCACCACGCGCTGGGCGACGGTGGTCTCGGGCACGAGGAAGGCGCGGGCGATCTCGTCGGTGGTGAGCCCGCCGAGGAGCCGCAGGGTGAGCGCCACCCGCGCCTGGGTGGACAGTACCGGGTGGCAGCACACGAACATGAGCTTGAACAGGTCGTCGCCGTAGTCCTCCTCGAAGACGGCGTCGAACGCGGCCTGTCCGTCGTTCTCGGCGACCTCCCGGCCCAGCTCCACCATGCGCGACCGGAAGCGTTCGTCGCGCCGCCACCGGTCGAGGACGCGGCGCCGGGCAACGGTGGTCAGCCAAGCTCCGGGCTTGCGCGGAACGCCCTCCTCGGGCCACTTCTCCAAGGCGGCGACCAGGGCGTCCTGAGCGAACTCCTCAGCCAGGCCGACGTCTCCGACCATCCTGGTGAGCGCGGCGACCAGGCGGGCCGACTCGATCCGCCAGACCGCCTCCACCTCATGCGTCACACCGGTGTGGCCCACGGCACCATCCCAGCACCGAGGGCCGTGCCGGCGCAACGAGGTCCCGCCGCCAAGGGGCTTCAGGGCAACGGGGCTCAGCCGTTCCGGTCCTCCTGCCGGGCGCGCAGCTCGCGCTCGCGGTCCTTCAGCTCCTCGGACATCTCGTCGAAGTCCTCCAGCTCACCGATCCGGCGCAGCTGGAGCTTGAGCACGGTCGGATCCCCCTTGGGCGGGTGCGGGCACCGCTTGGCCCACTCCACGGCCTCCGCGTGCGAGGACACCTGGAGGACCCAGTACCCCGCGATGAACTCCTTGGCCTCGGTGAAGGGGCCGTCGACGACGGAGGGGGCGCCGTCGCGGAAGACCACCTCGGAGCCCTCCGAGGTGGGCCTGAGCCCCTCCCCGGTCAACAGGACACCTGCCTTGTCCATCTCCTCGTTGTAGGCGGCCATCTCCTCGTACACCTCGGGCGCAGGGGCCCAGTCCTGGGCCTCGGTCTCGGGGGTGCTCATGATCGACATCAAGTAGCGCATGGTTTCCGCCCTCTTCCGGGTGTGGCGCGGGGCCTCTTCCCCGCTCTCACCGGTACGTCGAACGGACCGGCGCCGGATCGACACCGCTCCCCACTTCTTTTTCCGCGCCTACTCCCTTCCCGGTTCGGCGCCCTGTTCACCCTGGTCATTGCCGCTCTCCCGCTCCGCCGCGGCCACCTGCTCCGCTTCGTTGTCGTCGGCCTGGGCGACGACGCGCCGCAGCGCGGGGACCGAGGGAATCAGGGTGAGGAGGATGACCAGCCCGGTGGCCACCGGCACGTAGAACAGCTCCACCCGGCCCAGGAAGCCTCCCAGGACCGCGCCGACCGGTGAGAGGCCCGCGCCGAGCATCTGCACGCAGGACATCACCCGGCCCAGCTGGGTTCCGGGCACGATGAGCTGGATGGCGCCGATCAGCACGATGTTCGACGAGGTCATGGCGAAGCCGACCACCACCCAGAACCCGGCGGCCACGTAGGCGTTGGGCGAGAGGCCGAAGGCGACGCAGGCCAGACCGGCCATGACGAAGAGCATCATCTCGGTGCGGAAGCGGCCGAGCCTGGCAACGATCAGACTCACCGTCGTCGCGCCCAGCACGGCACCCACGGCGGAGGAGCCGAGGAAGACGCCGTAGAGGACGGCGGGCACCCCGAAGTGGTCCTGCACCAGCAGGACCATCACCCCGGTCTGGGCCATGAACGCCATGTTCACGGCCACGTTGAAGCCCATGATCGGCCCGAGGGAGCTCCTCCGGAAGACGAAGACCAGCCCTTCCCGGACGTCGGCGAAGACCGAGCGCACGGCTCCGACTTCGCCCGTCCTCTCTGCCCCGCCCTCCGGGCGCTGGGGCCTGCGCACCGCCAGCGGAAGACCGAGCAGGACCAAGGCGCCCAGCACGTAGGCGCCCGCGTTGACGGCGAGGGGCAGGAAGGCCACCACCGCGAAGAGGAAGCCGGCGAGGGGGCCGCCCGCGAACTGCTGCATGACCGTCTGCCCGCCGACCAGCCTGCTGTTGGCCCGGTCGATGGCCCCGGCGGGCGCGATGTCCGGCAGCATCGCCCGGCCGGACAGGTCGTAGAACACCTCGCAGACCATCACGGTGAACATGACCGCGTACAGGACCCAGATCGTGGCGTTCTCGGTGGCGACCAGCGCCGCCAAGGCGACGAGGGCGCCGCCGCGGCCGAGGTTGGTCAGGACCATGAGGCGGACCCGGTCCACCCGGTCCACCACCACTCCCGCGAAGAGCCCGATCAGCAGCCAAGGCAGGAACCGGACCGCGGTGAGCCCGGCGACCAGCAGGGGGTCGTTGGTGAGCATCGCCGCCACCAGCGGCAACGCCACCAACATCATTCCGTCGCCGAGGTTGCTCGACAGACTTCCGACCCAGAAACGGTTGAAATCCCGCCCCATGGGCGGTTTCGACTTCTTCCCGGGGGTCTCCCGGGCGGGGGATGCACTGTGCACGGGGGGTGTGTCCTTTTCGCTCCGCCTAGCCGGTCCGGCCTTGCCAAGCGTGCCCGCGTCCGGTCAATTCTTGGTCACGGAGATCACTCCCCGCACGGTTCCGCCTCCGGAGAGGCACCCGCGAAAGGCCATCCGAACTGCACACGAGTGGTCACCCAGCGCACAAGGCCGCCCGCTGTGGCCACAAGCGGCCAGGGATCCGGCCCGATGACGTGCTGAACTGGGGTGTTCGATAGGGTTCCGGAACGGTTCCGACGGAAGGGTGTGCCGGGCCCGGCACCGACGCGGAACCCGGCTGCGAAGGAGTGGGTGCGCGGGATGAGTCTTTTCCTGAGTACCGCCTTCGGGTTCCCCACGGTCCTGTTCACGCCGATGCTCATCGTCGTACTGGGCTACTGGATCTTCGTCATCGTCGGCGCGGCCGACACGGAGATGCTCGACAGCGTGGACACCGACGGCGACGCGGCCGGACTGAGCGCGGTGCTGAGCAGGGCGGGGTTGGGGAGGATCCCGGTGACCGTCGCCCTGACCATGCTGATCTGCGTCGCCTGGTTCGTGAGCATGATGGGAAGCATCTTGGCCAGCCTGATCGACACTTCGTCCACGCCCCTGCTGTACGCCCTTGGCGCGGTGGTCCTGGTCATCGCCCTGGTCGCCGCCTGGGCCATCACCAGCGGCGTGGTGATGGGGTTCCAGCGCTTCCTGCCCAGCCGCAAGAGCGAGTCCAAGCACGAACTGGTGGGGCGCACCTGCGTCATCCGGATCGGCGAGGCCCACGAGGACTTCGGCCAGGCCGAGATCACCACCGCGGGCGGCGCCGCGATCACCATCCCCGTGCGCACCACGAGCGGTGAGGTCCTCCCGCTGGGCAGTACCGCACTGATCTTCGACCACAGCCGGGACAACGACGTGTTCCTGGTGACCGCCTTCGACGCGGCCCTCGACCCCGGACAGTCCTGACCCGGACACCTGCCTGACCGGAACCTCTGGGCACCTTCGACCGAAATGCGCTCGCTGACCGGTCGCATCCCCGTCCCGTCCACGGTGAACAGGGATGATCTTCCTCGGTTTCGGAACTGTTGGCCCTCTGGGCGCGTCACAATCCACAACGACCGCCTCCGCCCCGAACCGGCGCACCCACGCCGCGCGCCCTCCCCGGTGGCGAGCGAATCCCCGAACACTGCGCAGAAAGAGACTCCTACGTGTTGCTGAGTGCACTCGACACCGGCCAGGAAGCCGCCGACGCGGCGTTCCTGACCGTCGGTGTCGCCCTTGCCATCGGAATCGTCGTCCTCCTCGCGCTCCTGCTGATGGTGACGCGCCTGTTCCGCAAGGTCGAGCAGGGCAAGGCCCTGATCATCAACAAGGTGCGGCACATCAACGTCACCTTCAACGGAGCGATCGTCCTCCCGGTCCTGCACAAGGCCGAGGTCATGGACATCTCGCTCAAGAGCCTGACCCTGGAACGCGGCGGTCGCGACGGACTGACCTGCAAGGACAACATCCGCGCGGACATCAAGGTGTTCTTCTACGTCCGGGTCAACGAGACCTCGGAGGACGTCAAGAAGGTCGCGAAGGCGATCGGCACCGAGCGCGCCAGCGACCAGGACACCCTCCAGGAGCTCTTCAACTCCAAGTTCTCCGAGGCCCTCAAGACCGTCGGTAAGCAGTTCGACTTCGAGGAGCTGTTCACCCAGCGCGAGGAGTTCCGCCAGGCGATCGTCTCGCTGATCGGCACCGACCTCAACGGCTACATCCTCGAGGACGTCGCCATCGACGAGCTGGAGCAGACCCCGCTGCACCAGCACGACGCCAACAACATCCTCGACGCGCAGGGCATCTCGAAGATCACGGAGCGCACCTCCAAGGAGCACAAGCGCACCAACGAGTTCGAGAACGACCGCAAGAAGGAGATCGACCGCCAGGACACGGAGACCGCCGAGACCCTCGCCGAGCTGGAGAAGCGCCGCGAGGAGGCGGCCGCCAAGGCCAAGCGCGAGATCGAGATCATCCGCGCCCAGGAGGAGGCCGAGACCGCTGAGGCCCAGGCCCGGGAGCGCCTGAAGGCCGAGACCGCGAACCTGCGTACCAACGAGCAGCTCGGCGTGCAGTCCGAGAACCAGCAGCGCGAGATCGCGGTCGCGAACAAGAACCGCGAGCGCGTCATCGCCATCGAGACCGAGCGCATCGAGAAGGACCGCCTCATGGAGGTGATCGGCCGCGAGCGCGAGACCGAGCTGAGCCGCATCTCCAAGGACAAGGAGGTCGAGGGCGAGAAGCGCGAGGTCGCCGACGTCGTCCGCGAGCGCGTGGCCGTCGACCGCACCGTCGCCGAGCAGGAAGAGGCGATCAAGAAGCTCCGCGCGGTCGAGGAGGCCGAGCGCCAGCGCCAGGCCGTCATCATCAACGCCGAGGCCGAGGCCCAGGAGAACCTGGTCAAGGACATCAAGGCCGCCGAGGCAGCCGAGGCCGCCGCGAAGCACAAGGCCCAGGAGGAGCTCACGCTCGCCGAGGCCCGCCAGCAGGCCGCCGAGCTGGACACCCGCTCCAAGATCCGCCTGGCCGAGGGCCAGCAGGCCGAGGCCGCGGCCGCCGGCCTGGCCGAGGTCCAGGTCCGCGAGCAGGACGCCGAGGCCGTCGAGAAGGTCGGCCGTGCCGAGGCCGTCGTGGCCCGCGAGAAGGCCGAGGTCGAGGCCGGCGCCGTGGAGAAGAAGCTGCGCGCCGAGGCCGCGGGTCTGACCGACAAGGCCGCCGCCATGGCCGCCCTGGACAACGTCAGCCGCGACCACGAGGAGTACCGCCTGCGCCTGGAGGCCGAGAAGGAGGTCCGCCTGGCCGGCATCGACGTGCAGCGTCAGGTCGCCGAGGCCCAGGCCAGCGCGATGACCGCAGGCCTGGAGAGCGCCGACATCAACATCGTCGGCGGCGACGGCGCCTTCTTCGACCGCATGGTCAACTCGATCGGTATGGGCAAGGCCGTCGACGGCTTCGTCGAGAACTCCGACACCGTGCAGTCGCTGGGCAACGGCTGGTTCAACGGCGAGGGCAACTTCGCCGAGGACATGAAGCGCATCCTGGCGGACGTCGACACCGAGGACGTCAAGAACCTCACCGTCTCCGCTCTGCTCCTCAAGCTCATCAGCGCGGGCGGCCCGGACGCGAACAAGCTGGACTCGCTGCTCAACACCGCCCGGTCCATGGGCATCGACCAGCTTCCCGTGAACGCTCTCGCCCCCGTGAAGCAGTGAGGTAGTCCTCAGTGACCGAGGCCCCGTCCCAGGAGACCGAAGGCCCCGGGTCAGACGCCGAGGACGCGCGGTCGCTGGACGCGGGCACCTACGAGGTGCTCCGCGCCCGGCTCCGCGAACAGACCGGCGAACTGGCCCGGCGGACCGAGGAACTCAACAACCGCCGACTCGAGGTGTTCGGCGGCACCGAGCTCTCCCTGCTCGGCACCGAACGCATCCGCACCGAACACAACTGCCTGCCCCGGGACATCGTGAGCGTCGGACGCTCCGTCGGGGACGATGCCGACGGGGACATGATCCTGTTCGGCTACAACGTCTATATCGGCATGCAGAGCAAGACACACGTGTCCGACGTGTTCTCCCTGCACCGGTACGAGCACGGCGGTGACTCCTTCGAGTTCACCGACGCGCCCGAGGACGCCATCCCCGGGCTGCTCGCAGACGAGAACTTCCAGCAGGGCTTCGCGCAGCTCTACCGCTACTACCGGGACGCGCGCCTGCTCCAGCTGCGCAAGGTCGAGGAGCGGCTGCTGGCCGTGTTCCAGACCGGGCCGCGCACCGAGGACGTGCGCGTCCTGCGGTGGTCGGTCTCGCCCAACGGCGAGATCGCCTACCTCGACGACCGCGGGGAACGCGACCACGTGTTCCCCTCCGCACACGACTTCGAGTGGGTGGAAGCCACCCGCGAAAGCCACGTGCAGGGTCGGCACCCGCACATCTCCATCCGCGACGAGCTGTTCGTGGAGACGGTCGGCGGCGACCTGACCATCAAGGTCGAGAACAACACCGAGGTCGGCGAGGGCATCTACAACGAGCCCGTCGACGAGCCGCTGCAGAGCCTGGCCGACGCGTCGGTGTTCCACGCACGGGTGGGCGCGCTGATCCTGCTGCGCGTCCTGCCGTACAACGAGTCCACGTGGCGCTACCTGGTCTTCAACACGCGTACCAAGGGGGTCGAGCGCCTCGACGGCATCGGCCAGTCCTGCCAGCGCCTGCCCGACGACCAGGGGCTCATCTTCCCCGGCGGCTACTACCTGACCACCGGTGTGGCGCGGACCTTCGACACCGACGTCACCGACCTCGAGTTCGAGCGGGTGGTGCGCTCACCCAACGGTGAGGACGTCCTCTACGTCTTCCACTCCCGGGCGGACGGCCGCAGCCTGCTGCTGCCGTACAACACCATCCGCAAGGAAGTCGCCAACCCGATCGTCTGCCACGGCTACTCGCTGTTCGACGACGGGACGATGACGGTCTTCCGGGACACCTCCGGGGAGCCCACCCGGGTGCACCCGATGCAGGTGTGGCAGACCCCGTTCGTGTCCGACGTCTACGCCGCGGCGCAGCCGGTGGGCACCGGCCCCTTGGAGCGGATCGGCAACGCCGAGCTCGTCCAGGGTGTCTCCGAGTGCCTGTCGGTGTCGCGGATCGCCGAGGACATGAGGCCGTCCACCGAGGTGTTCGAGGCGCTCATCGCGTCCTGCCGACGGGTCCTGGACCGGTTCCACTGGCTCGGTGAGGACGACCTCGGCGACCTCGCGGGGCCGCTGTCCGAGGTGCGCGGCACTGCGGAGCGGGTTCTGGACGAGTTCGAGACCGTCCAGGAACTCACCAGGCAGGCCGCCGAAACCCTCCGCGAGACCGAGGAGAAGACCACCGCGCTCATCCGCCGGTCGCGGGGCGAGACCCCGCGCTCGGCGGAGGGGTGGGTGACCCGCCTGACCGACCTGCGCCGCGCCCAGGGCCAGGCCGCCACGCTGCGCGAGATGCGCTACGTGGACACCGACCGGATCGACGCGGTGGAGGAGAGCCTCGGCGAGGAGATCGCCTCGTCCGGGCGCCGCACCGTGTCCTTCCTTGAGCAGGAAGACGCCTTCGACGGCTACCACTCCGAGGTGGAACGGCTGGTCGAGGAGGCCGAGGCACTGGAGGCGGTCAGCGCCGCCACCGCGGTCGGCGAGCGGATCGCCGAACAGACCGAGGGCCTGCAGGTGGTCACCGAGGTGATCGGGTCCCTCGACATCGGCGACGCCCAGGTGCGCACCCGCATCCTGGAGCGGATCAGCGAGGTGATGGCCGGGGTCAACCGGGCCCGCGCCACGCTGGAGTCGAAGCGCAAGGAGCTGCTCGCCCGGGAGGGCCGGGCCGAGTTCGCCGCCGAGTTCGCCCTGCTGGGGCAGGCCATCACCGGGGCCATCGCGGCGGCCGACACCCCGGACAACTGCGACGAGCAGCTCGGCCGGATCATGCTCCAGCTGGAGAACCTGGAGTCGCGCTTCGCCGAGTTCGACGACTTCCTCGAAGAGCTGTCGGACAAGCGCGAGGACGTCTACGAGGCGTTCTCCACCCGCAAGCAGTCGCTGGTGGACGAGCGGGCCCGCCGGGCCGACCGGTTGGTCTCCTCCGCCGCCCGCGTGCTGGAGGGCGTGCACCGGCGGGTCGCGACCCTGACCACGCTCGAGGACATCAACACCTACTTCGCCTCGGACGCGATGGTGACGCGGCTGCGCCGCACCTCCGAGGAGATGCGCGAACTGGGCGAGACCGTGCGCGCCGAGGAGCTGGACGGCCAGATCCTGGCTGCCCGGCAGGAGGCGGGGCGTGCCCTCCAGGACCGCGCCGACCTTTACGAGGGCGGTGCCGGAGGGGAGACCATCCGGTTCGGCCGCCACCGGTTCGCGGTCAACACCCAGCCCATCGACCTCACCCTCACCCCGCACGACGGGCACATGTCGGTGTCCATCACCGGCACCGACTTCCGGTCGCCCGTCACCGACGAGGCCTTCCAGGAGACCAAGCACCTGTGGGACCGGCTCCTGGTCTCGGAGAGCCCGGAGGTGTACCGGGCCGAGTACCTGGCCACGTCCATCCTGGCGTCGGCCGAGGAAGGCGCGGAAGACCTGACGGTGGAGGCCCTGCACGACGCGGAGCTGCACGCCGAGAACGGGGATTCCCTGTTGTCCCTGGTGCGCGGGGTCGCCGAGTCCCGGTACGACGAGGGGTACGAGCGGGGCGTGCACGACCACGACGCCGCCCGCATCCTCTCCGCGCTGCTGCGGCTGCGCGCCGGTGCCGGCCTGCTGCGGTACCCGGGGCAGGCGCGCGCCACCGCGCAGCTGTTCTGGGCGTACGGGGCCGAGAAGGAACTGCGTGAGGCGTGGCGGACCCGGGCGACGTCGCTCGCTCGGGCCCGGAGCGTGTTCGGGGCGCGCCGGTCGGCGGCGATCGACCGGTTGCGCACCGAACTGGCCGAGGGTGTGGACACGTTCCTCACCGAGACCGGCCTGTACCAGGACGCCGATCTGGAACTGGTGGGTGACTACCTGTTCGAGGAGCTCGCCGCGGACGGCCCCAACGAGCGGGGCTTCGTGTCGGGCGGGGGCGCGCGCCAGCTGCTGGACCGGTTCCACCGGGCTCTGGGCAGCACGCGCGAGACCACCCGCAAGGCCTTCGAGCAGGACCTGCGCAAGCTCGACGACGTGGCCGCGCGCCACCAGCTGGTGACGGCGTGGCTGGAGGCGTACGCGACCACGCTGGAAGAGCCGGTGGCCCCGGGGGACCTGCCCGAGGCGGCGGCGATCGAGCTGACCGGCGGCAGCGCCGGCCAGTCCGGCGGCAGCGTGGACCGGTACGAGTCCTCGGCCGCCGTGGACGAGACCGTGTCGGGCCTGCTGGGTTCGCACCCCCGGATCAGCGAGCGTTCCCTGGAGGTGCGGCTGGACGAGATCCTGCCGCGCACCCGCAGGTTCCGCACCGTGGACGTGCCCGCCTACCGGGACTTCCAGCGCAGGCGGAACGCACTGGTGGAACAGGAGCGCGACCGCCTGCGGCTGGAGGAGTACAAGCCGAAGGTGATGAGCGGGTTCGTGCGGAACCGGCTGCTCGACGAGTCGTACCTGCCGCTGATCGGCGACAACCTCGCCAAGCAGCTGGGCGCGGCCGGCGACGACAAGCGCACGGACCAGAGCGGCCTGCTCCTGCTCATCTCCCCGCCCGGTTACGGCAAGACCACGCTCATGGAGTACGTGGCGAGCCGCCTGGGCCTGGTGTTCGTCAAGGTGAACGGCCCCGCGCTGGGGCACGCGGTCACCTCGCTGGACCCGGCGGACGCCCCGGACGCCACGTCCAGGCAGGAGATCGAGAAGATCTCCTTCGCCCTGGAAATGGGCAGCAACACGATGCTGTACCTGGACGACATCCAGCACACCAACCCGGAGCTCCTGCAGAAGTTCATCTCCCTCTGTGACGGGCAGCGCCGGATGGAGGGTGTCTGGGAGGGCCGGACCCGCACCTACGACCTGCGCGGGAAGCGGTTCGCCGTCTGCATGGCCGGTAACCCGTACACCGAGCAGGGCAAGCGGTTCCGGATCCCGGACATGCTGGCCAACCGCGCCGACGTGTACAACCTGGGCGACGTGCTGTCGGGCAAGGAGGAGCTGTTCGCGCTCAGCTACATCGAGAACGCGCTCACCTCCAACCAGACCCTGGCGCCGCTGTCGACCCGGGACCGGGAGGACATCCACACGCTCGTGCGGATGGCGCAGGGCGACGACTCCGTCGGAACCGACCGGCTGAAGCACCCGTACTCGGCCGCGGAGGTGGACAGGATCGTGTCGGTCCTCCAGAAGCTGCTGCGGGTGCAGGAGGTGGTGCTGGCCAACAACCAGGCCTACATCGCCTCGGCCGCCCAGTCCGAGGATTCACGGACCGAGCCCCCGTTCCAGCTCCAGGGTTCGTACCGGAACATGAACCGGCTCGCCGAGAAGATCGTGCCGGTCATGAACGAGGCCGAGGTGGAGGCCGCGATCGACGACCACTACCTGGGCGAGGCGCAGACCCTCACCTCCGGTGCGGAGGGCAACCTGCTGAAGCTGGCCGAACTGCGCGGGGTGATGACCCCCGAGCAGGAGGAGCGCTGGGACGAAGTCAAGGAGGGCTTCCGGAGGGGCCGTGCCTTGGGCGGGTCGGACGACGACCCGATGACCCGGGCCATCGGCGCCATGGGCCTGCTGGCCGACCGGGTCGGTGAGATCGGCACCGCGATCGACCGCAACGCGGAGCAGTAGCGCCGAGACACCGCAGTAGCGCCGAACCGGCGCATGGGAGCCGTTGGCTCAGGGGCCGCCGCCCGGAAGCAGGACCTCCGGGCGGCGGCCCTCTTGTGTCACCACCCGGTGGCGGGGAGGAGGCGGCGTTCGAGTTCGGGGGCGAGGGTGCGCATGTAGGTCGCGGTGATGTGGCTCCTGTCCCAGTAGACGAGGACGTTGCCGACGACCGGGCGGCAGGTCTCGGGTTCGCAGAGGTGGTCGGTGAGGTCGAGTGCCGTGACGTTGGCGGGCAGGTCCGCGCCTTCGAGGGGTGACTCCTCGGCCATCGACTCCGCGGGGGCGACGGCGCACTCCTGAGGGACGGACTCGGAGAGGCACTCGGGGGCGTCGAAGGTCAGGCGCGGGGTGTCGCGGACCGCGATGACCCGCACCCCCAGGGCCGCCAACTCTTCCCAGCGGTCGACGTAGCCGTCCACCAGCTGCTCCTCGCCGTAGCCCGCTGTGGTGTCCAGGCTGGTGGTGGTACCGGTGGTGAACACTGCGTCGGGCCTCAGGGAGCGGAGTTCGGCCATGACGCCGCGGTTCCACTCGGCGCATTCGGTGTAGGGCTCCCCCTTGTAGAGCTGGGGTGCGTCGGTGAACAGACAGGCCCCCTTGGTGATGTTGACCAGCCGCCAGTCGTGGTCCCGCGCGAGCTCTTCGAGGGCGGGGAACCAGTGGGCAGCGTGCGATCCGCCGACCAGGGCGACGGTGCGGTCCGGGTCCTGGGAACCGTAGGCGCAGGTGATCACCTCAGTGCCGCCGGTGTCCTGGTTGCACCCGTCGTCGTAGGTGACCGGGGTGTCCTCCGCGGCCGCGGCCAGAGCGGGGAGCACCGGGTCCGCGTATTCACCGTGGTCGTCCCCGGGCAGCGCGGCCGCGCCCGGGTAGCGGACGGGATCGTTGAGGAGTTCCGCCAGGCGCCGCTGTTCGGCGTCCATCCGGGCCGACCACACACTCGTGGCGAGGAGGAGGGGGACCAGGCACGCCGCGGCGACCGTCGGGGCGCGCAGACGGCTGCCGCCGCGGCCGACGCGGACGATCCCGTCCGAGAGCGGGGCCGTCGCGGCGGCCAGGGCCGTCGAGAGGGCGAGGACGGCCAACCCGCCGAGAGGGCTGGCTACGCTGCGGCCGGTGGCCTCCAGGTAGAACACCAGGACCGGCCAGTGCCAGAGGTAGAGGGCGTAGGACAGCGAGCCGACGTAGCGCAGCGGACGGAGGGTGAGCAGGCGGTCGGCACCCCACGGGGAGCCGGTGGTTCCGGCGACGATGACCGCGACGGCCGCCAGGGTGGGCCACAGGGCCGTATAGCCGGGGAAGACCTCGGACACGTGGAGGAGGACCCCGCACAGGAGCAGGGCGGCCAGGCCGGTCCAGCCGAGGAGGAGGCGGACGGCCTTGGGCGGGTTCAGGCGGGAGAGGAGCAGCGCGAGCAGGCCGCCGAGGGCGAACTCCCACAGGCGGGCACCGGTGTCGAAGTAGGCCCACGGCTGGTCGGCCCGGGTCATGTGCACCGAGTAGGCCAAGGAGAGGGCGAACACAACGGTCAGGGCCGCGAGGACCACCCGGCGCAGGGCATGCCCGCGACGGGCGGCCCACCACGCGGCGAGGCCGATCATCAGCGGCCACAGCAGGTAGAACTGCCCCTGGATGGACAGCGACCAGAAGTGCAGGAAGGGCCCGCCCCCGTCACGGGCCAGGTAGTCGACGGACTCCAGGGCCAAGTGCCAGTTCAGGTGGTAGAGCGCGGCGGCGGAGGCCTCCGCGACGGAGTCCCGCCAGCGTGCCTCGGGGTAGAGGAAGCGGGTGCTCAGCAGCGTCACCGCGATCACGAGGGCCGCCACGGGGACCAGGCGCGTCGCGAGGCGGCTGAGGAAGGCGCCGTAGCGGAGGTTGCCGCGTTCGGCCGCGCGCACCAGGGATCCGGTGATGAGGAAACCGGTGAGCAGCAGGAAGACGTCGACGCCGCCGGAGACCCGGCTGAACCACACGTGGTAGACGGCCACGAGCAGGACGGCGACCGCCCTCAGGCCGTCGATCTCCCGCCGGTGTGCCGGGCTGTGGCTGGTGTCGTGGCCGGGGCCGCTGATCGTTCTCACGGGGAGCCCACGTTCCCGAGGCCACATGACGAGCGGGGATACGCGGGTTGACGCCCACCGGAAACCGGTGGGAACAGGGCTCCCGGCTGCCGGTACTACAGCCGGATGGTCTCGCGCCCCGGGTCCGTGATCATCTTCGGGTCGCGGTCGCGCAGCATCGCGATGATGGGCGCGACGGTGTCGGCCTGTTGGGCGTACTCACCCTCCTCGGCCATAAGGCCGACGATCTGGAAGAACAGCACCAGGCCGTTGTCGGTGTCCAGGATGCGGATGTCGGCGTCCGGGACGATGGCCAGGGAGGTCATGTCACCGTTGGACGCCTCGCCACCGAGCGGGGACGGCGTGATGATCCAGTGGCCGACGTCCAGTTGGGCGCCGGCCAGGAACTGCTGGGCCAGGGCGTGCAGCACGCGCAGGATCCACGCGGGCACCGCTTCGTCGTCGGGCTCGCGCGGGATACGGCAGGTGAACTCGAACCCCGCTCCTGAGACGCGGGGCTCCTCACTGGTCTTCTCCCCGAGCTCGGTCAGGCCGAAGGTGACCAGGAGCCAGTGGTCCGGCATCGGGTAGGCGAGTACCCCGTTCAGGCCGTCGGTCTCGCCGTCGGCGGCGAACTGGACGGTCAGCGGCTGCACGTCCGGGTACCGATCGGCCCAACCCTCGTAGATCCGGGTGAGTCCGGGAAGGATCTCCAGCATCGTGTGTCGCTCTCCAGGTCGCGGTCGTTCCACCTCACGGCTGTGCCGCCCCCAGGATATGCGTGCCCGGACCCCGCTTTCGGGCCGCTGGTACTGGGGCCCCTGTTTCGGATGGGGCCCGAGCGGTGAGGGTTGACAGTCCGAGCACGGAAACGGGGAACGGTTATGAGACACCTACGGCTGCCGTCCGGCGGTGAGCTGCCGGTACTGGGACAGGGCACCTGGGGCATGGGGGAGGACCCTTCGGCGCACGCGTCGGAGGTCACCGCGCTGCGGCACGGGCTCGACCTGGGACTCGGGCTGGTCGACACCGCCGAGATGTACGGCTCAGGCGGGGCGGAGCGCGTGGTGGGCGAAGCCATCCGGGGCCGCCGGGACGACGTGTTCCTGGTGAGCAAGGTCCTACCGCACCACGCCGACCGGCAGGGCACGGTGAGTGCCTGCGAGGACAGCCTGCGCCGGCTGGGAACCGACCACATCGACCTCTACCTGCTGCACTGGCGGGGCGGGGTGCCGCTCGCCGAGACGTTGGCGGCCTTCGCCGAACTGCAGGAGGCGGGGAAGATCGGCGGGTTCGGGGTCAGCAATTTCGACACCGATGACATGCGCGAGCTGTGGTCCTCGGCGGGCGGCGACGCCTGCGCGACCAACCAGATCCTCTACAACCTGTCCCGGCGCGGCCCCGAGTACGACCTCCTGCCGTGGTGCCGGGACCACGAGGTTCCGGTGATGGCCTACTCCCCGATCGAGCAGGGCCGCCTGCTCGGCGACCCGGTCCTGGCGGAGGTCGCCGCGGGGCACGGGGTCACGCCGGCGAGGGTGGCGATCGCCTGGGTGCTGGCGGGCGGAGGCCTGTGCGCGATCCCGAAGGCGAGCGACCGCGCGCACGTGGAGGAGAACCGGGCAGCCCTGGACCTACGGCTGACCGAGGAGGACCTCAAGGCGCTGAACGATCGTTTCCCGCCGCCCGCGGGGGCGAGCCCGCTCGACGTGCTCTGAACGGAGCGCGGCGCCACAAGGGGCGGCGCAGTCAGGGCCGACGTAACCAGGGTCGGCTTAGCCAGGCGCGGCTTAGCCAGGGCCGACGTAACCAGGGCCGGCGCGATGTGACCCTGTCCCCGAGGTGACACTTCCCCATCCCCCTGCCTCGGGGGCCTTGTCCACCCACGGTCCGGAAGGTAATTTCCCTCCGGACTCACTGAGTCTGTAGAAAACTACCGCCACCCCGGCGGTAGTCCCCCTCGAACCCGCTCAGAAGAGGTGGACAGCGTGAACACCCCCCGACCCCCTTGGCACCGGCGTGCCCGAAACCTCCCCGCCACCCTCACCGCCTTCGTAACCGCGGCAGTCCTCGCCGCATCGCCCCAGGCCGCACTCGCCGACGGCGACCCCGTCGAATTCACCCCCACCCCGGCCGGCACCCCCGCGGAGCGCGCTGCCGCGGACCAGGACGTACTGGAGGCGAAGCTGGCCAACGCCGAGGTGCCGCCCGGCCAGCTCACCTTCGGTAGCGAACCCCTGGCCGCCGCCGAGAGTGCCGCGGAGAGCGCGGCCGACGGTGCGTCCTGCGCGATCTCCGCAGACGAGGCCACCGCCCTGGCGCTGGCACCGGTATGGCCCGAAGTCTCCGCGGGCACCCCGGACACCCCCTCACCGATGACCCTGTCCCGGTACGACAACCAGGACGGGCTGTACGACCCCGAAGGGCGCGACGGGCTGTTCTTCAACCCGGGCGTAGGCCTGTGGCAGATGGACTCCGCCGGGCTCGGAACCGACAACACGGCGGGCGAGGCCATCGACTCCGCGTGGGTGTCCGACCTCGTGGTGCCCTACATCGTGGACAGGTACTGCACGGCCCTGAACGGTGGGGCCGAAGCGCCCGCCGCCAGGGCGGACGCTTGGACGGACTGGAACGCCTGCTCCGACGGCGCCTGCGACGACGTGTACTGGCGCGCGCTGAACGACGGCATCGAAGCGGACCCGGGTGTGGGCCGCCACGGCGGCGCCGAACCGCGCACGTGCGAGTACGGCGGTTCCTCGCACGACTGCCTCTTCGTGGACGTGGCCGACGCCCAGGGGGCGGACTGGTGGACCGACCCTGGTAGCGGCCAGTCCCCCGTGCCGCACCCGTTCTACGTGCTCCGGGACGACTCGGGCGACGGAACCCAGGAGGTGCGCGTCTGGCTCGCGGAGGATTCCGGGCACGGGGTGGACGTGTCCGTCACCCGCGCGTTCGGCGACGACGCCCGGGACGCGCTCACCTGGACCGACGGCGAGGCCCTGTGCGACTCGACCGTCGGCCGGGGCTCCTGCTGACGGGCAAGCGCCCGCTGATCGGTGTGCCAATGGCCCTGGCTCAGAAAGCCAGGGCCATTGGTCCCGCTCCCGGCGCCGGCACCGGGAGCGGTCCCAGCGTTCGCCGCCCACGTCGGCGCATCGCCCGCGAACAGGGCATTCGCACTCTTGACGTGGCTTTGAGGACACAAGTGTCTATCGTCACTGGCATCCAGGCCTACTGGGTAGTAACATTGACTTGTTACTAGTCGGTAGATCCGCGTGTACAGACACCGCGGCCGGGGACACAAAGCGGAGCTGTCCATGACGCATTACAAGAGCAACCTGCGCGACATCGAGTTCAACCTCTTCGAACTCTTCAAGCGCCAAGACGTACTGGGCGAGGGCCCGTTCGAAGAGCTGGACGAGGACACCGCACGCACGATCCTGGACGAGGTCAACCGTCTCGCGACCGGCGTGGTCGCCGAGTCCTTCGAGGACGCCGACCGCAACCCTCCGGTCTTCGACCCCAAGACGAACACCGTCGCCCTCCCCGAGAGCCTGAAGAAGTCCTACAAGGCCTACATGGACGCCGGCTGGTACAACATCGACCTGCCCCAGGAGCTCGGCGGCCTCGGCGCCCCCCGCTCGCTGGTGTGGGCCGCGGCCGAGCTGATCCTGGGCTCCAACCCCTCCATCCACATGTACTCGGCTGGCCCCGGCTTCGCGAGCATCCTGCACTCCGAAGGCAACGAGGCGCAGAAGAAGTTCGCCGAGCAGGCCATCGAGCGCGGCTGGGGCGCCACCATGGTGCTGACCGAGCCGGACGCCGGTTCGGACGTCGGCGCGGGCCGCAGCAAGGCCACCGACCAGGGTGACGGCACCTGGCACATCGAGGGTGTGAAGCGCTTCATCACCTCGGCCGAGCAGGACATGACCGAGAACATCTTCCACCTGGTGCTGGCCCGCCCCGAGGGCGCAGGCCCCGGCACGAAGGGCCTCTCCCTCTTCCTGGTGCCGAAGTACCTGGTCAACGAGGACGGTTCCCTCGGTGAGCGCAACGGCGCCTACGTCACCAACGTCGAGCACAAGATGGGCCTCAAGGCCTCCACCACCTGTGAGCTGACCTTCGGCGACAAGCACCCCGCCATCGGTTACCTCGTCGGTGACAAGCACGACGGCATCCGCCAGATGTTCCTCGTCATCGAGTACGCGCGGATGATGGTCGGGACGAAGGCCATCGCCACCCTGTCCACCGGCTACCTCAACGCCCTCGAGTACGCCAAGAACCGCGTGCAGGGCAACGACATCGCCGGGGCCAAGGGCTCCCCGAAGGTCACCATCACCCACCACCCGGACGTGCGTCGCAGCCTCATGACGCAGAAGTCCTACGTCGAGGCCATGCGTTCGCTGGTCCTCTACACGGCCACCACGCAGGACGAGATCCAGATCGCGCAGGCCAAGGGTGAGGACGCCACCGAGCTGGAGGCCATGAACGACCTCCTGCTGCCGATCGTCAAGGGTGTCGGGTCGGAGCGCTCCTACGCGCTGCTCGCCGAGTCTCTGCAGACCCTGGGCGGCTCCGGGTTCCTGCAGGAGTACCCGATCGAGCAGTACATCCGTGACGCCAAGATCGACACCCTCTACGAGGGCACCACGGCGATCCAGGCCCAGGACTTCTTCTTCCGCAAGATCGTGAAGAACGGCGGCCAGGCCATCGGCAAGCTGTCCGCCGAGATCAAGGCCTTCGCCGAGAGCGAGGCCGGCAACGGCCAGCTCAAGGAGGAGCGCGCGCTCCTGCTGAGCTCCCTCGGCCAGGTCGAGAAGATGGTCGAGCTCATGGTCGGCCACGCGATGGGCTCCGCCGAGGACACCCGTGAGCTGTACAAGGTCGGCCTGAACTCGGTCCGCCTGCTCAACGCCTTCGGCGACGTCGTCCTGGCCTGGCTGCTTCTCCGCCAGGCCGAGATCGCGCTCAACAGCATCGACGGCGCGAGCGACGAGGACAAGAACTTCTACACCGGCAAGATCGCCGCCGCGCGCTTCTTCGCCGAGCAGTTCCTGCCCCGCGTGGAGGCCGAGCTGAAGATCGCCCAGACCGTGAACCTGGGCCTCATGGAGGTGCCCGAGGAGGCTTTCTAAGCCCCTCGAGCTGAGCCTCTCGGGCTGAGCCTCTCGGGTTAAGCCCTCGAGCTGAGCCCCTCGGGCCCGGCTCAACCGTGCAACACCGCCGGAAGGGCGGGACGACCAGGTCGTTCCGCCCTTCCGGCGTTTCGGCGTTCCGGCATTCCAGCGTTCCGATATTCCGGCGTTCCGGTGTTCAGCCGCGTCTGCACATACCAAAAGATGGAGGAGTGAACTGAAGCTCTTTTCCTCCGATAAGCACGGACAGGCTGTCTGAACCATCACCGGGGCATCGCCCTTCGACAGTGCTCCCCTTATCGCTTTTGGCACCCTCCTTTCCCGCCGCCCGATTGTGGCCGTCTCCGCTACGCGCGTCAAGGTCGTCGCCATCGAGCGCTTCGCGCATCAACGGCGCTCCACCTTGACCCGCTCCGCTACGACGGCGGGTTGGCGGCTATCGGGAAAGGGGGACGGGTGGTTGAGGTCCGAGCCATTTCGGGCTTCGCCCGAAAAACTCATTCTGTCGGCCTGGCGGCCGATCCCTGCCCCTGCGCCGGAGCGTTGACGCCTGGCGGTGTCGCGGCCGGTCAAGGCGTGCGGCGAACCCCGAACAGCACGGCCTAGCGGCCGGGTGGGCCACTCCGCCGGAGCCCACCGGTTGCGGGTGTCGCGGCCGGTCAATGCTGGGCTGCGAACTGCCCCGACCTTCGGCCGGGTGAGCCTTTCCCAAATGATCTTTCTACCAGAAGCAATTTCGGCGCCGAGATTGATCCTAGTAGCAAGATCATTCCCACGAGGGTACGGATTTGTCCGCTTTGCCCGGGAATGCGAACGGGGGTGTTCGCACCTTCCTTGGAGGGCTTCTCTTTGGGGATCGGAAAGGCGAGTCGGAGTGGCCGGGTAAGGGTTGTATCACCTCCAGGATAGGTCCTTTCTGCGCCCTTCTTGATATGCTTGAACCATGACTTCTTCTTTCGGGCAGTGCGGGAACACGGCGGGCAATACCCCCGCCGCGACCGCCATGAGTGCTGCCCGGAAGAACATCGCCTCGGAAATGGGCGAGGTGCCCCCGACCGGTGCGGCCGGTGAGGTCCTGGATGTGATCTCGCAGGTGTGCGAGGACATGGAACAGGCCCAGCTGGCGATGCTGCTGCGCCTGGCCCAGCTGGAAGCGGCCGGCACCCTGTTGGAGGCCGGTGGGCAGCGGTCGGTGCAGAACTGGCTGATCCACTCGGTGGGGATGGTCCCCGTTGAGGCCAACGGGCGCGCCGAGCTGGCCCGCCGCCTGTTCGCCCTGGAGCTGCCCGCCACCCGCCAGGGCTTGGACTCTGGGTTGTTGTCGATTGGGGAGGCGGTGGCGGTGTGCCGGGCCGCTGAGAGGGCGGTGGGGGCGCGCAACACCGGCCGCCACCCCGATGCCGGGGAGTTTCGGCGGATGATGGAGGCCGGGATCGTGGCCGCTAAGGCTAAGGAGCCGGCGATGTCGACTTCCCACATCGCCCGGCTGGGCCGGGAGCTGTTGGCCCAGTACAACCCGGCTGTGGTGGAAGAGCAGTACCAGGCCGCCTTCGACGCCCGTGGTGCGCGCCTGGTGCGCACCTTTGATGCGACCTTCATGGTCGAGCTCTGGGGTCCCAGTGAGCACGCCGAGGAGATCCAGCGTGAGCTCAAGGCCCACGAGGTGGACTATGACCCCGAGAGGCTGCACGTGTCGGCTTCGGAGCGGATGTATGACGCGTTCATGAACCTGGTCCGCTCCGCCTCCCAGCCCACCGACCCCACCGGGGACGCTGAGGGCGCCGAGGCCGGCACCGGGGACAGCAAGGGCAAGGGCGGCACGGGTCGCAAGCGTGCTGCGGTGGCGATGATCAACATCATGGTGCCCCTGCCCACCTTCCTCGGCCTCCAGAACCAGGAAGAGGGCGCGGGTCCGGCCACCACCCAGGATGGGCAGGTGGTCTCCATGGCCGCCATCCGCGCCCTGGCCCCCAACAGTGTGCTGCGCCGGATGATCACCTCCCCGAAGGGGGAGACGGTGTTGGACGTGGGCCGCACCCAGCGCAACGCTACGGGTGCCCTTCGGGATGCGGGGATGTTCGGTCACACCACCTGCGCCTGGTACCAGGGGTGCAACACCCCGGCCAGCGACTCCGAGGCCGATCACAAGAGGAGCTTCTCGGCCGGCGGGTCCACGAGCGCGGACAATATTCAGCCACTGTGCTCGGATCACAACCGGTTGAAGTATCGCCGGGAGACCAATCCGGAGCAGTCCGTCTGGCAGGGCCGTCCCTCCCACCGCAACCGGGGAAGTAACAACAAGGGTAAGGACTCGGACGGGGACCCCGACCCAGCCCGGACCCCTGCCCGAAAGCAACCTCACCCCCGATAGTGCTTCCAATCGGAGGGTTCACCGCCCCACCACAGGGCCCACCCCCCGGGGGGGTTCGCCGCACACCATGACCGGCCGCGACACCCTTAACCGGTGTGCTCCGGCGCAGGGGCCCAACCGGCCGCAGGCCGTGCTGTTCGGCGTTCGCAGGGGCGAATGACCAGCCGCGACACCGCCAGGCGTCAACGCTCCGGCGCAGGGGCAGGTATCGGCCGCCAGGCCGACCCGGCTTGGACCTCGACCACCCAGCCCCTCTTTCCCGTAGCCGCCAACCTGCCGTCGGAGCGGAGCGGGTCAAGGTGGAGCGCCAATGACGCGCGAAGCGCTCGATGGCGTCGACCTTGAGGCGCGTAGCGGAGACGGCCACAATCGGGCGGCGGGAAAAGAGGGAACCCCCAGCGCAGAAGACAACCCCAACCGAAGCAAACCCCACCACCGTGAGCTCCTAAGCCCCTGAGCCCATGTCTCAAAGCCCCTGAGCCCCTGAGCCCCTGAGCCCATGTCTCAAAACCCCGGACCTCGGTCCTCAAACGCACAAGGATAGACCCGGGCGGTCCGTACCCACAGCCCCCGGACGGTCCGTACCCACAGACCCCAGGCGGTCAGTACTCGAAGAAGAGCGACAGGACCATGAAGAGCCAGGCGAGGCCGAAGGACACCACCGCGAACGACTGGAGGTTGCGGCGGGTCTCCTCCCTCTCCTGAGGGATCTGGGCCCACATGAGCACCAGAGCGCCACCCAAGAGCACCAGCAGCAGAGCAGTACCGAACACACGGCCTCCTCAGACATCCACCACGAGGCTGGTGATCATCATCGCCGTGCCCAGACCAAGAAGGAACACGAGCAGCTTCGGCGGACGTTCGCCCTTCTCCGCGGTCCGCATCCACAGCAGGAACAGGATGCTCGTCACGATGAGGCAGAAGTATGCGGCGATCCGCAGGATGTCGATGTCCTCCAGGTCCTCGGCGTCCGGGCTCTACCCCGACTCTTTCAGGCCCCCTGTTCCTCTACGCTCCCTGTTCCTCTACGCTCCCTGTTCCTCTACGCCCCCTGTTCCTCTACGCCCCCTGTTCCTCTACGCCCCCTGTTCCTCTACGCTCCGCGTTCCACTACGCTCCGTCTCCACCGGCCTCGCCAGACGAACAGGGCCAGTACACAGGTGGCCAGGGTCGTGGTGGCCGCCATCGGGACGAAGGCCAGCTGATAGGAGGCCGGTTCGTCGGGCAGCGCCTGGAGGATCGCCCCGGCGGCCACTGTGCACACGACGGCCGTCGTGAACCCGCTCATGTTGACCAGGCCGGACGCCACCCCGGTCCGGCTCGCGGGGATCCCGTCACGGGCGAAGTCGAAGGAGATGGTGGGCGCCATGGTCTGCCCCAGCGCACTGACCGCCATCACCGCGATACCCACGGGGACCGGCGTGCCGTCGGGCCACACCACCAGGAGCAGCCACCCCAAGCTGAGCGTCCCCGCGAGGATCAGCGCGAAGTAGACGCGCACGCCCGGCCAGCGGCCGACGAGTGCCCCCGCGACCGGTGCCATCCACAGCGCACCCGCGGCCAGGCCGGTCAGTGTGACCGCTGCGGTCCCCTCGGACAGTCCCAGACCGCCGACAAGGAACGGGTAGCCCCACAGCACCATCATCATCGTGAACGGCGCCATGAC
Source organism: Nocardiopsis oceani (assembly GCF_054777395.1). Taxonomy (NCBI): domain Bacteria; kingdom Bacillati; phylum Actinomycetota; class Actinomycetes; order Streptosporangiales; family Nocardiopsidaceae; genus Nocardiopsis; species Nocardiopsis oceani. The sequence goes on along the minus strand of NZ_BAAHAR010000036.1, from coordinate 63,896 downwards.
GGCCGCGTGGTGCGCCATACCGACCCGGGGGCCGTCCGCCCGCAGCGCCTCTCTGATCGCAGCCCACACGGAGATGGGGTCGGCCACGGTCGAACGCCCGGCCGCACCCGCGGGGCGGTCACGGACGATCAGGAGCACCATCAGGGCCATGAGGACGGTCAGGCCGGTGGTCGCCAGGAAGGCCGCAACCCAGCCGACGCCGCCGAGCGCCCAGGCCAGCGGGGCGGCACTGGCCACCTGCCCGGTACCGCCGACCACCCCGGTCAGACCGCTGACCAGCGCGTATCTCGAGCGGGGGAACCACAGTGCGGCCAATCGGATGACGTTGAGGAACACGAGCGCGTCACCCAGGCCGATGAGGAACCTTCCGGCGACGGCCACCTCGATCCCCGGGGCGAGCGCGAACAGGCACGATCCGACGGCCATCGCCACCATGCCCATGGTCAGGGTGAACCGTGGGCCGAGACGGTCGGCGAGCAGACCGGCGGGCACCTGGAGGACGACGTACACGACGAGCTGCAGCATCGGCAGGAGTGACAGCAGCGCGGGGCCCACGTCGAACCTGCTCTGCGCTTCCAGGGCGGCGACGCCGAGCCCGTTGCGGTGCAGCATGGCGAGGAAGTAGCCGCCCACCGCGACACCCCACACCAGCCAGGCGCGGGCCCCTCCCCCGGGTTCTGCGGGGGCACTTCCACTCACGGAAGTCCGGTCACCGGATGTCTGGGTCTGTGTCACGTCGCTACTTCTCTCCTTGCTCGGGCCACCCACCAGTGTCCTCCAGGCCTCGGACTGCCCCTTACACGGGGGTGACCAGGCACGCAAAGCGGACGGGAATGCCCCTGGCAGCGGCGGGTGCAGATCAGGCAAAGAGCAACACCACGCAGGCAAAGGCCACACAACCAGCAAAAAGTCACCATGAGTAATCACCGATAAGCCAACGGTTGCCACTCCGCGTGAGCCTCATGACAACCAGAACGGGACTACAGTCCCTTTATCTGATTTCCACAATGGGAACAGGAATACGAAAAGATACCTCTGACGTGCAGGTTCTATGATTAAACAGGTCGATACTCATTTGTTAGTTGTGACATGCGTCACTCTTGAAAGTCTCGACCACGAGGGGTCAGTTACTGCTAGCATCCGGAGCGCGAAGAATAACTGCGAGGTAACGACATCGTTCACGTCTCGCCAACTTCGCGGAGGGAAGTCACCAACTCCGGATGGACACGGTGAACCGACCTCACACCGCGGCGACGTGGCCGCAACAAGCACACACGGTCAGCACAACCGCGGTACCCGACACACACTGGAGACGACCTTGAGTCACTGGCGCCTGAACAACCCCCGGGCCTCCCGGGCGAAGTCGGCACTCGCCAGCCGGATCAAGCACAAGCCCCGCCACGCCTTCTGCGCCGAGCGCGCGATCACGGCGCTGTTGGGTGAACTCGCCTCCGTGGCGTCCCGCCCCCTCTACTGGTCGGGCACCTCAGAGATGGCCGTCGCCTCCGTCATGCGCGACGTCAACGTCTGGTGCCGCGACGGCCGGTTCTTCTGGAACGACCTCTTCCAGGGCGGGGCGATGTCGCACCCCGCGAGCGACCCGGCCGGTGCCGCCGCTCTCCTCAACCCGTTCGCACAGGTTCCGGAGCCCGCGCACTACTACACCCACCGCCAGCCGGTCGCCGCCTAGCCCGGGCCCCGGCTCTCCGCCTCGGCGAAGCCCCCTTTTTCGCCGATCTCCCCCATCCCCGCCCCAGTGAGCACTGTTCGCCTGTGAGTACACACGTCGAGACCGACACCGTCGTGGTCGGCCTGGGCGCGATGGGCTCCCAGGCCCTGTGGCGCCTCGCCCGCGACGGGGTCGACGCGATCGGCGTCGAACAGTTCTCCCCCGGGCACGACCGGGGTTCCAGTCACGGCGAGTCCCGCATCATCCGGACCGCCTACCTCGAAGGCGCCGGGTACGTACCGTTCATCCGGGCCGCTTGGCGCGCCTGGGCCGAGCTCGAGGAAGCGGCCGAGTCCCGTCTCGTGGTCCGCTCGGGCGCCCTGATGCTGGGCCGGCCCGACTCCGCCGCGATCGCCGGCTCAGTGGCCGCCGCCGAACGCCACGGTCTCGCCCACGAACACCTCTCCCCCACCGCACTCGCCGAGCGCCACCCCCGCCATGCCGTGCGCCCGGACGAGGCCGGTGTCTTCGAGGACGCCGCGGGTGTGGTCCTGCCCGAGGCCTCGATCCTCGCCGCCGTCCGCCTGGCCCGCCAGGCCGGGGCCCGCGTGTGGACCGAACGCGCCGTCACCCGGATCGAGCCCGACCCCGACCGCCCCCGCGTGTGGGTCGGTGACACCGAGATCCGCGCCCGCCGCGTCGTCGTCACCGCGGGGGCCTGGATGCCCCGCCTCCTGCCCGGACTGGTCGGCCTCGGCGGCGGGATCCGGGTGGAACGCCGCGTACTCGGCTGGTTCCCCGTCACCGAACCCTCTCCGAGTACCGCCGACCCCGAACCCGTCTTCGCCCGAGACGAACCGGACGGCACCCTCTGGTACGGCTTCCCCAGCATGGACGGCGGCCGCACCATCAAGATCGGGGTGCACGCCGAGTCGTCCGAGGCGAGGGCGCCCGGCGCCCGTCCACCCGGTTCGCAGTGGGGCGAGCCCGTGGACCCCGACACCGGACCCCGCCCTCCAGACGAGGCGGACGCGCGCCGTCTGGGCGAGTTGGCCGCCGGCCTGCGCGGGGTCGGCCCCCGGCCCGAGCGCATGGTGTCCTGCATGTACACCATGACCCCGGACGAGCACTTCCTCATCGGTCGGCGCGACGAGCTCCCAGGACTGGTCCTGGCCGGGGGCTTCTCCGGACACGGCTTCAAGTTCGCCTCGGCGGTCGGCGAGGCGTTGGCGGACCTGGCCAGGGACGGCCGCACGGACCTGGCCATCGGCATGTTCGACCCGCACCGCTTCGATGCGCGCCGCGCACCTGACGCCCCTCGGGCCTGACGCGCCGAACGGCGTCCCGGTGCACAGGCAGGCCGAACTCCGGCCGGAACAGGACACACTCCCGGGTACCCGCGCACCGACAAGCTACATTGGCGGGGAAGATCGCTCCCTCGCGTACCTTCGGGACCTGCCGGAACACGGATGCCCCGCCCCGCAGCCGCACGCAGTAAGGAACACACAGCCGTGCAACCCCTCGCCTCCGACGACCCGCACGCCATCGGCCCGCACCGGATCCTCGCCCGCCTCGGTGCCGGCGGCATGGGCAAGGTCTATCTCGCGCGCACCCCGGACGGGCACCTGTGCGCCCTGAAGGTGGTCAAGGAAGACCTCGCCCACGACAGCCAGTTCCGCGCGCGGTTCGCCCGCGAGGTGCGCACCGCGCAGCGCGTGCGCGGCCCCTTCACCCCGGCCGTGCTCGACGCCGACCCGGACGCCGAGGCTCCGTGGATGGCCACCGAGTACGTGCCCGGCCCCACCCTCAAGGAGGCGGTCCAGGAGAACGGCCCCTTCCCCGAGGAGTCGCTCCGGGTCCTCACCCTCGGCCTGGCCCAAGCGCTGTCCACGATCCACGCGGCCGGGCTCATGCACCGCGACCTCAAACCGAGCAACATCCTGCTGTCGCCGCGCGGCCCGCAGTTGATCGACTTCGGTATCGCCCGAGCCGTCGAGGGCACCGTCCTCACCCGCACCGGGCAGACCTTCGGTACCCCCTCCTACACCTCTCCGGAACAGATCACCGGGCAGAACGTGACGCCGAGCGCGGACGTGTTCTCCATGGCGGGCGCGGTGCTGTTCGCCGCCAGCGGCAGCCCCCCGTTCGGTTCGGGGAGCCCGATCAGCACCCTCAACAAGGTCATGAACGGGGAACCGCACCTGGAGGCGGCGCCCGAGGGTCCACTGCGCGACCTCCTCGCCCGCTGCTTCGCCAAGGACCCCGCCCGGCGTCCGGGCGCCGACGCGATCCAGAGCGAACTCTCCGGTCTCCCCTTGCCCTCGGCCGAGCACGGCTGGCTGCCTTCGCAGGTCAACCAGCAGATCAACGCCAAGGCGGGTGAGACGCACCGGGCCGAGGCCGCCGAACAGACCACCGCTTCCATGGGCAACCTGCAAGCGCAGGCCGGGGCGGCTCCCCGTCCCTGGTGGCGCCGCAGGACGGTGGTGGTCGCGGCCGCCGCGACCTGCGCTCTGATCCTGCTCGGGGGCGGTGCCTTCGCCCTGGCCGCGCTTCCCCTCGGCTCCGACGACACCCCGGATACGGCCTCCGGCGGCGCGGACGGCGGCGGGGACGGCGGCGGGGACGGCGGCGGGGACGAACCCCCCGAGGGCGGCACTGACGGAGAGCCGGACGACGGCACGGAGTCACCGCACCTCGAGGGCTGGGTCTACACCCTCAAGTTCTCCGAGGAAGGTGACCAGCTCCACCTCTTCGGGGCCTCGACCCTGTCCACCTGGGACTGGCGCGAAGGCGAGATCGTCGACGACTACACACCGGTCCCGAGCGGCGCCGACTTCGTTCCCACCGGTTACGTCGCCAGTGCCACGCACGAGTACGTCGAGGTATGGGAGGGGGGCAGCGACAACCGGATCGCGGTCCTGGGGATCGACGAGGATTTCGGCATGTTCGACATGCCGGCCCTCACCCATGACGGCAGCCGGTTGGCGGTCCTGGCCTCCATCGACGGGACCGAGGAGGGCGATCCCATGGTCCAGATCTGGGACCTGGCGGAGGAGGAGGTCGTGTCGGACTTCGAGGTCGAGGGCTTCCTGGTCGAGCACCAGTACACCTCGGACGGCTCGGCCCTGGCAGCCGTGCTCTCCGACCGGGACTACTCCGAGCACATCGCTGCGGTCGTCTGGGACCCCGACACCGGCGAGGAGCTCCACCGCTTCGACGACGGTGAATGGTATGACATCTCGCTGTCCGAGGACGGCAGTTCGATGTCGGTGGCCGTCGACCGGGACGAGGCCTTCGTCGTCGACCTCGACAGCGGCCAGACCCGCGCTCTGGACCTGCCCGAGGACCACGACGAGAGCCTGAGTACCGTCGCGCTCTCCCCGGACGGTTCCCTCGCCTACGGCGCCACGATGGACGCCGCCGAGGAGGGGCCCTACGTGTGGGACACCGAGACCGGCGAGCTCCTGCCAGCGGAAGAGGTCGAAGTCGACCTCGATCTCCCGATCGGGGTCAGCCCCGACGGCGAGCACATCGCCACCATCGCCACCACCGACGGTGTCCAGACCGTCCAGGTCCTGGACTCCGACTTCGAGATCGTCGCCGAGTTCCCCTGAGATTCCCCGGAAGGGCACCATGCAGCAACCAGCGCCCAACGACCCGTGCGAGGTCGGCCCCTATCGAGTCGTCGCTCTGCTGGGTTCCGGTGGTATGGGCCGTGTCTACCTCGGCCTGGGACCCGACGGCTCGCCGGCCGCGGTCAAGGTCGTGCGCGCCGAGTACGCCTACGACCCCGGTTTCCGAGGCCGGTTCGCCCGGGAGCTCGAACTCGCCCAGCGCGTCCACGGCAACTACACGCCCCGGGTGCTGACGGCCGACACTTCTGGCCAGACCCCGTGGCTGGCCACCGAGTACGTCATGGGCCCCTCCCTCCAGGACCTCGTGCACGACACCGGGCCGCTCCCGGAGGAGTCCGTGCGCTTCATGGCCCGGGGCATCGCCCAGGCACTGGAGCGCGTCCACGCGACCGGGCTGGTCCACCGCGACCTCAAGCCGGGCAACGTCATGATCTCCGCGGCCGGCCCCCAGGTGATCGACTTCGGTATCGCCCACGCCATGGGTGACGCGCAGGACGCCGGGGAGGAGGACCGGTTCGTCGGCACCCCCGGGTTCATGGCCCCGGAGACCGTCAACGGCGACGGGAACGGCACACCCGCCGACATCTTCGCGCTCGGCGGGATCCTGGTCCACGCCCTGACGGGGCAGGGTCCGTTCGGCGACGGCCACCCCTCCACGGTCCTGTACCGCATCGGCAACCTGGACCCGGACCTCGCGGCCGTCCCGCCGTCGCTGCGCGGGATCATCACCGCCTGCTTGGAGAAGAACCCCGCCTCCCGGCCCAACGCCGCACAGGTCCTACAGGCCCTCGGCGGCCCCACCGCGCCCGCACCGGCCGCCGCCGCGTGGCTGCCCCCCGCGGCCTCCGAACGGATCGACGGGATCGCCCGCGAGTACGAGAACGCGGTCCGCTCAGCCACCGCCTCCAGGGGGAAGGGCTCCTTGGGCCGTCGGCTCCTGATCACCGGGGCGGCCGCCACCGCTTTGGTCATGGTCGCCGGGCTGGGCGCGTGGAGTGCCGACCAGGCGGGCCTGATCGGCGGCGGTGTCGAGACCGCTTCCGGGGACGACGAACCGGTCGACCGCGAGACCTGCGACCCGTCGGAGCACCTGGCCGCGGAATTCCTCGAGGCCGCCGAGGACGAGCCCACGGCCCCCAACGACGACGAGGGCATGTTCTACACGGCGTTCTCCAACGACGGCGAGGTCTTCGTCGCTACCGGCACCGGAGGGGTGGCGCTGTGGGACTGGCGCGAACAGGAGGAGATCGCACGGATCCCGACGGAGATCGCTTCCGGGACCGGGCACCCCCACTTCAGCCCGGACGACTGCCTGCTCGCTTACGCCTCCGAGGACGGTGCGCACGTGTACCACCTGGAGACCGGAGAGCACACGGTCTACTCGGAGGGGTACGTCGTCGATTCCATGGCCTTCTCCGACGACGGTACACAGCTGATCCTCGGAGCCGGTGACAGCGCGCTCGATGCGTCGGTCCAGATCTACGACCTGGATTCGGGGGAGCTGGTCAACAGCCTCACCGACGGCTCCGGCATCGTGACCGCGCTCGACGTCACCCCGGACGGCGCACACGTGGCAGGCCAGGGCACCCTCGACAGTGTGTTCATCTGGAACACGGAGAGCGGGGAGATCGTGGCCGAGGGGGAGGGCAGCCCCTGGCTCAGTCCCACCAGCCTGCACATGGTGGACAACAGCAACCTCCTGATGCCGGAAGTCGAGGGCGCGGTACGGCAGGGCTTCGGCGACTCCGACGAGTACATCGAGTACCGCGACGAGGACCTCGAAGAGGGCTTCGAAGTGCACGACGTCAAGTACAGCGAGGAGGCGGACCGCGTGTACGTCACCTACATCCCGAGTGACTTCGAGTTCGAAGAGGCCTACATGAAGGTCTGGGAGTACTCGACGGGGGAGGACCTGACCGCCGACTCACCCGAGGGCTTCTTCCACGAGATCGCCGTGCACCCGGAGGGCGAGGTCATCATGGGCGTCCCCAGCACCGGTACGGGCATGTGGATCATCGACGCCGCCGAGCTCCGCCTCATCGAACAGATGTGACCGCCCCCAGCCCGAACCAACCCCGCCCGAACCAACCCAGCCCTGACGCCCCGGCCCCGGCGGTCCGAGCCATGATGCCCCCGGCCCCTCCGGGGGTCCGATCCGCAACCGTCCCCTCACCCGGTAAGGCCCATGTTCCCTCTCCACCCGCACGACCCGCCCGCCGTCGGCCCGTACCGCCTGCACGCCCGGCTCGGCGAGGACGCCTACGCCCGCGTCTACCTGGGGTCCGCCCACGACAGCGGCCCGGTCGCGGTGAAGGTCGTGCGCCCGGAGTACGCCACCGAACCGGGCTTCCGCGGGTCCTTCTCCCACCAGGTGGAGATCGTCCGAGGGCTGGCCAGCCCGTACGTGTGCGCGATCCGGGACGCCGACACCCGGGGTGCCGTTCCCTGGGTCGCCGTGACCCGCCCGCTCGGACCCAGCCTGGCCGACCTGGTCCGCCGGCACGGTCCGCTGCCGGTGGACGCGCTGAGGCCGCTCGCGCTGGCGCTGGCCCAAGGATTGGCCGACCTGCACGCCTCGAACCGCGCCCACGGGTCGTTGTGGCCGGACGGTGTGCTGATGTCCGCCCGGTCGACGATCCTGGCCGACCCGGGGCTCGAGTGGGCGGTCTCCGACACCGACCAGCGCGCGCCGCACCCCGCGTTCGCCGCACCCGAAGGCGGGGCATCACCGGCCACCGACGTGTTCTCCTGGGCGGCGACCCTGTGCTACGCCGCCAGTGGTATCGAGGGGCCCGACGGGCTCGACCAGGTCCCGATGCAGCTGCGCGGCCTGGTGGACACCTGCCTCAAGCACGACCCCAGACTGCGTCCCAGCTCGGAAGACCTGGTCCGGATGTTGGGCGGACCCGCCGAGCCCTCGGCCTGGTCGCCGCCGGTCCGTGCCGCGATCGACGCGGCCGCCGAACAGCAGCGCTCAATGTTGGCCGCCGCGCCCCCCGCAGCGCCCGGGGACCCCGGCGGGGACACCGCTCGCCCGAAGCGCACCGGTCTCCTCTTCGCTCTGGGCGGCGGCGCCATGGCCCTGGTCGTCCTCGCAGCAGCGGTGTTCGCGTACACGAGGTGGGATGGAGAGGCGGATACCGCGGGTTCCGGCGACGGGGACCGGCAGCCGCTGATCAGTGAAGCCGGGTGTGCGGACGGCATCGAGTATCCGCCCCCGGAGGAGCCCGTACCCGCGGACACCCAGGTCGGCGACATGGACTTCTCCCCGGACGGGGACCTCCTGGCGGTCGCCTCCAGCGAAGGGCTCATGATCTGGGACTGGCAAGAGGGCGAGGAGATCGCGCGTCCCACTGAGGCGACGGACAGCATGGTCGCCCCGGTGTTCGCCCCGGTCGGCTGTGCCGTGGCCGCGGCGGAACTGGTCGGCTACGAGGACCGGGAGTACAACGTCACCATCGCCCACACCTACGATCTGCCTTCCGGGACGACAACGGAGCACCTCGGCCCCCAGGAGCGCCCGGACGAGAACGACCGCTGGATCGCCACCCCGCAGGACGCGGGCGCCGTCGACTTCTCCCCCAACGGCGGCAGGCTGGTCCTCACCCTGGACCAGGGCGTCAGTCGCGACTCGGAGAGCACGGTCGTCATCGACACGGCCACCGGGGAGTCCGGGGTGACCGTGGCCGAAGGGCTCCACTACAACACCCGGTTCGTGGACGACGACCACTTCGCCACCAACAACCACGGAGAGGTGGACATCTGGAACGCCGACACCGGTGAGGCGGTGTACACCGTCCCGGGATCCACCGACTCCAGCCTGGCTGCGGTTCCCGGCGAGACCCAGGTCGCCTACCTCGAAGGGGACACGGTGGTCGTCACGGACTACACCGACGGCAGCGAGGTCGCCTCCTTCACCCGTGAGGAGTTCGAGACGGACGACGAACCCTCCCTCAGCCAGCTGCTCGTCGACCCCGACCGGAACATCGTCCACGCGGTGTGGATGGTGGCCACCGAAGCCGGCTCTTGGGAGTACAGGCAGTACGCCTGGGACCTGGAGTCGGGCGAGGACCTGCTGGCGGGCCTGTCCGACCCCGTCTCCTACCGCCACCTCGCCCTCCACCCCGAAGGGGAGGTCATCGCCGCCACCACCGCCGGGGACCAGACCCCGGTACTGCTCGACCCGGAGACCTTCGAGCAGGTCGGCGAACTCTACTGACCCACCGGTGGACGCCGGTGGCCCGGGACACGGGGCCGGGACACGAGGCCGGGGCCGGGGCCACCGCGGCGGTTCGGGAAGGTGTGTTCGGGATAGGACACCGCGCAACACCCGTCACGGGGCACACAGTAAACTTCGCCTGAAACCCCGTACCGGAACCACGAGAGCCCCCATGCGCCAGCTCGCCGCAGACGACCCGAGGCAGGTCGGCCCCTACCGGATCGTCGCGCTCCTGGGCACCGGCGGTATGGGCCGCGTCTACCTCGGACTGGACCGCGACGGCCGTCCCGCCGCCGTCAAGGTCGTCCGCGCGGAGCGGGCCTACGACCCCGAGTTCCGGGAGCGGTTCGCACACGAACTGGCACTGGCCGAGCGCGTACACGGACCGAACATCCCCCGCGTGTACGCCGCGGACACCTCCGGCGAAGTGCCGTGGCTGGCCACCGAGTACGTGCGGGGCCCCTCCCTCCAACACCTGGTGGAGCGGACCGGCCCGCTCCCCGAAGGCTCCGCCGTCCTCCTCGCGCGCGGTGTCGCCCAGGCCCTGGTGGACGTGCACCGGCAGGGGCTGGCCCACCGCGACCTCAAGCCCGGCAACGTGATGGTGGCCGCGGAAGGCCCCCAGGTGATCGACTTCGGCATCGCCCGGGCCATGGAGGCCGACGGCCCGGAGGACGACGCACGGATCATCGGCACCCCGGGCTTCATGGCCCCGGAGGCCTCCCGCGGGGAACCGAGCGGAGCGCCCGCCGACTCCTTCGCGCTCGGCGGGATCCTGGTCCACGCCCTGACCGGACGGGGCCCCTTCGGCGACGGGCACCCCTCCACGGTCCTGTACCGCACCAACAACGCCGACCCCGACCTGGACGGCGTACCCCCCGCGCTGAGCGGGCTCCTCGCCGCCTGCTTGGACAAGGACCCCGCCCGGCGGCCCACCGCCGGCCAGACGCTCCAAGCCCTCGGCGGGCCCCTTGCCCCCGCGCCCTCCGCGTCCGCGTGGCTACCGCCCCGGGCCGCGGCCGAGATCGAGGGCGCCACCCGGGATTACCGGGCCATCCAGCCGGAGGCCGGGCCCGGCTCGAAGGGGCGCGGCCTCCTGGTGGCGGGCGCGGCCGTCCTGGCCCTCGGACTCGTCGGCGGTTTCGGCGCCTGGGCCCTGCCCTTCGGGGACCTCGTGGCGGAGGACGACGACGCGCAGGAGTCCGCCGAAGGCCCGCCTCAGCGGGAGCAGTGCGACCCCGCCACGCACCTGGCCCCCGAACTCACCGGCGCCGCGCAAGACAGCCCGACCGTGCCGGCCAGCACGGTCCTGGTCAACAGCGCCTTCTCCCACGACGGCTCCGTTCTCGCCGTGTCCGGGAACCAGGGCGTGGCCCTGTGGGACTGGGAGTCCGCCACCGAACTGGCCCTCATCGAGGCGGACCGTGCGGAAGGCCACGGCCCGGCGCGGTTCAGCCCGGACGACTGCCTGATCGGTTGGGCCTCTGACGCCGGCGCACACGTGTACTCCCTGGAAACCGGTGAGCACACGGTCCACTCCGGGGGCCGGAACCTGAACGGGATCGCGTTCGCACCGGACGGCAGCACCCTGACCGTCGCGGACTACGAGACCGACCACGAGGGCACGGTCTACGACATCGACATGGAGACCGGAGAGACCACCCTGGTCTACGAGGACTCCACCAGCTTCACGGACGTCGTGTACGCGCCCGACGGCGCCCACGTCGCGGGCACCGACCACATCGACACGCTCCAGGTATGGGACGCCGAGACCGGGGAGATCGTCTTCGACCAGTTCGACGTCCCCTCCGGGATCGGTTCGGGCGTCCAACTGCTCGGCGGCGGTGAGCTCTTCTTCGCCAAGCCCGAGGGTCCGGTCCACTACGAGTTCACCGGTGACAGCGACGAGGGCTGGCAGTTCATCCCCGAAACCGAGGAGCCCGAAGGGGAGCTCGTCGAGTTCGCGTACAACCCCGGAGCGGAGCGGCTGTACACCTACTACTCGACGGACCCCGATGACGGAACGGACGGCCGGACCACCGTCGAACTGTTCGTCTGGGACCACGCCCCCGGGGCGGAGTACGGCACCGAGGAGGAGCTCGGGGAAGAAGGGATCGAGATGGCGGAGCTCTCCCTGAGCCTGGCCGTGCATCCCGAAGGCGAGGTCGTCGCGGGGTTCAACGAGCAGGACCGGGCCGTCACCCTCCTCGACCCAGGGACCCTCGGAGAACTCGAGAGCTTCCGCTGACCCCCGCCCGCACCCGGTAGAGCACCGCACCCGGTAGAGCGAGGAGACCCATGCTTCCCCTTCGCCCCCACGACCCGCCGGCCCTCGGCTCCCACCGCCTGCACGCGCGGCTGGGCGAGGACGCCTGCGCGCGCGTCTACCTGGCCTCGGCTCCGGGACGGCCCCCGGCCGCATTGAAGATCGTCCGCTCCGCGTACACCTCCGACCCTGCCTTCCGCGGCACCTTCACACACCTCGTGGACTCCGCGCGCGGGGTGCGCAGCACCTACGTCGCCCCGGTCGTGGACGCTGACCTGAGAGCGGCCACACCCTGGGTGGCGGTGGGACGGGAACCCGGTCCGACCCTGGCCGAGCTGGTCCGAGCGCACGGCCCGCTGCCCCCGGCGGCCCTGCACCCGCTGGCGCTGGCCCTCGCGCAAGGGCTGGCGGACCTGCACGCGGCGGACCGCGTGCACGGCTCCCTGTGGCCCGACGGGGTGGTCCTCACCCGGGCGCACGCGGTCATCGCGGACGCGGGGTTCGAATGGGCCGTGGCCGGCATCGAGCGGCGCGCCCCGCACCCCTCGTTCGCCCCGCCCGAAGGGGGCGCCGCCCCCGCGACCGACGTGTTCGCGTGGGCCGCGACCCTGTGCTTCGCCGCCAGCGGTGTCGAGGGCCCCGGCGGACTCGACCGGGTTCCGGTCCAGCTCAGCGGCCTCGTGGACGCCTGCCTCAAGTCCGATCCGGCGCTGCGCCCGGACGCAGCCGACCTGGTCCGCATGCTCGGCGGTCCCTCCGTGCCCGCTCCGTGGCCGCCCGGTCTCGTCGCCGTCGTGGAGCGCCACGAGGGCGAGGCCCGCCGCTTCATCGCCTCCCGCGAAGGAGCCGGGGGGACCGGGCGGGGAGGGCGCGGTCGGACCGCGGCGCTCGTCGCGGGCGGGCTGGCCCTCGTCCTGGTCATCGGTGCCGGTGCGGCCTGGGGCCTGGGCTGGCCGGTCGGCGGGTCCGGGGACGGCACGGACGGCTCCGAAGAGGGGGCGGAGGGTGCGGAGGGCGCGGGCCTCATCAGCGGCGCCGACTGCCTGGACGGGAACGGCTCCGCCGAACCCGCGGACGATATCGACGACCTCGACGCCATGCTGCTCGACTTCTCCCCGGACGGGGACGTCTTGGCGGTGACCAGCCACAACCACGGGCTCACACTCTGGGACTGGCGGGAGGAAGAGGAGATCGCCCGCCCCACCGAGGCCGTGTACGGCTACGGGAACCCGGTGTTCGCCCAGGTGGGCTGCACGGTGGCCGCGCTCGACCTGGTCGAACACGAGCAGGACGGCCCGCCGAACGCTCTGGTCACCACCTACGACCTGCCCTCGGGTACGGCCGCGGAGCATGCAGGGCCGCAGTCCGAACGGGTCGAGGACGGCCTGGAGAGCCCTCGGGGCGGTCGGCTCACGGACTTCTCCCCCTCCGGGGCGTCCTTCGCCGTCGTCGTCGAGCACGAGTCCGGCCTCCCGTCCGTGGGCGTCGTCGACACGGCCACCGGGGAGCTGGATTCGGTGTGGGACGCCGCCACAGGCGACTTGGTACAGGGCATCGGGTACCTGGACGAGGAGCGGGTCGCCACCGCCGACGCGAACACGATCACCGTCCGCGACGCCGGGACCGGCGAACCCGAGGAGGTGATCCGGGACGCCACCTCCTACCATTTCGCGGCGGTCCCCGGCCGGAGCGAGCTCGTCTACGTCAGCAACGACCACCTCATCCACTGGGACTTCGAGGAGGGCACCGAGCTGGGCCGCTTCCCCGTGACTGAGTACCACGAGTCGCATCAGGAGGACGCGCACATCACCGGCCTGGCCGCGGACGCCGGACTCGGCCTCCTCCACCTCAGCTGGACGGTCCCCTCACCCCAGGCCCTGGACGGTGCCACCTACCGGGGCAGCGAGAACAGCGCGTACCTCTGGGACCTGGACAGCGGTGAGGACCTGTTCGCGGAGGACGACGCACCGGCGCCCCGACCCGTGGCCTTCCACCCCGAGGGGGAGGCCGTCGCCGCCGTCCAGGAAGACGGCAACGTCGCCCTGCTCGACCCCGACTCCTTGGAGGAGCTCCGCGTGCTCCCCTGACCTCCGCACCGCCCAGCCCTCGCCGGTCCCCGCCGAACCAGACCGGCCCGCACAGCACCGTGCGGGCCGGACCCGAACCCGACCCGAACCGAACCCGACCCAGGACGGCAACCGTTGAAACCGCTGACCTCCTCCGACCCGGACCACGTCGGCCCCAACCGGCTCCTCGCCCGCCTCGGCGCCGGCGCCATGGGGCAGGTGTACCTCGCGCGCACGCCCGGCCACCAGCTGGCCGCCGTGAAGGTGGTCCGGCCGGAGCTGGCGGAGGACACCGGTTTCCTCGCCCGGTTCGCCCGCGAGGTGCGCACCGCGCAGCGGGTCCACGGACCCTTCACCCCCGCGGTGCTGGACGCCGATCCCGACTCCGCGACACCGTGGATGGCCACCGAGTACGCCCCCGGACCCACCCTCACGGAGGCAGTCCGGGCCAACGGCCCCTTCCCCGAAGAGACCCTCTGGGTCCTCGCCTTGGGGCTGGCCCAGGCGCTCCAAGCCGTCCACGCTGCCGGACTGATGCACCGCGACCTCAAGCCCGGCAACATCCTGCTGTCGCCGCGCGGCCCGCAGGTGATCGACTTCGGCATCGCCCGCGCCGTCGAGGGCACCGTCCTCACCAAGACGGGCGAGGCCTTCGGTACCCCCTCCTACGCCTCACCCGAGCAGGTGTTGGGCCACACCACCGGCCCGGCGAGCGACGTCTTCTCCCTCGCCGGGGTGGTCGTCCACGCCGCCTGCGGCACTCCCCCGTTCGGCCGGGCCGCCGCCGCGCAGATCCTGCACCGCGTGGTCTCGGAGGAGCCCCGCCTGTCGGAGGTCCCCGAAGGGCTGCGCCCCCTGCTCTCCCGCTGCTTGGCCAAGGACCCCGCCGAGCGGCCCGCCTCGGCGGAGATCGTCCGCACGCTGTCGGCGCGCCCCTTGCCCCCCGCCGAGCAGGGGTGGCTGCCCCACCAGGTGAGCAGGGAGATCGACGACCGGCAGCAGGAGCTCCACCGGGTCGTGGCGGCGCCCTCGGAGGCCCCGTCGCCCGGCCGGTCCGGTGGTCGGCGCGGGCGGCGCGGCCTGCTCGTCGCCGGGGCGGCGGGGGCGGCGGCGGTCCTCTTGGCGGGGGCCGGCCTGGCCGTCACCCGCCCTTGGGAGGGCGCCGACAGCGCCGACGGGAACCCGGCAGACCCGGGGGACTCCGCACCGGAGGGGTCCGAGGAAGGTGCTGAGGACAGGACCGGAAGGGACACCGACGATCAGCCCCAGGGCCCGGCCTTCCCCGGGACCTTCAACGGCATGTACTTCACGCCAGACGGGGACGAGCTGTACGTGAACACCTCGCACGCCGTCACGGTGTGGGACTGGCGCGAGGGCGAACTCGTCGACACCGCGTTCTCCGAGGCGGAAGGGACGCGCCCGCATTCCTTCGACCTCGGGGCCGACGGGACCATGGCGGGCGCCTTCGAGGACCGGGTCACGCTCTGGGACTCCGAACACGGGGAACTGGCCTCCTACACGTCCGAGGCACCGGACGAACTCGACCTGTTCGACAGCGTGTCCCTGTCCGAGGACGGGTCCCTGGTGGCCTTCCGCGAGCGCGACCTGGACAAGGACGTCACCGTCCGGGTGTGGGACTGGGCCGACGACACCGTGGTGTGGGAACGCGAGATGGACGTCATGGCGCCCGAGGTCAGCCCCGACGGCTCGTACCTCGTGGTGGACCACGGCAGCGGCCTACCGCGGCTGGAGGTCATCGACCTGGCCGACGACGCGACCGTCGCCGAGTTCCCCGAAGAGGAGCCCGACGAGGACGGCTTCCACCCGGTCTACGACCACGCCTTCGCCCCTCAGGGCCCGCTGATCGGGGTCAGCGGCGCGACCGAGGAGACCACCGTCCTGTACGACCTGGCCGAGGGCGGGGCCGTCCACGAGTTCGACTCCCCGGGTACGCCCTTCGGGGTCGCGTTCACCCCCGACGGATCCCAACTGCTCACCGGACGCACCGCCAGCGGCATGAACCCCGGAGGCCACGTGTGGGACACCGAAACCGGGGAGGCCCTGACCGCCGACAACTCCGTCGTCTACGAGAGACCCGCCGTCCATCCGCGAGGGGAGGCGATCGCCGTGGCCGACTCCGACACCGAGGGGACGACGGTCCTGTTCCTCGACCCCGAGACCTTCCGGGACACCCACGAGATCAGCTGAACCGCCGCCCCGGGCAGGAGGGGCGACCGTGTCCCCGTCCCAGCGGCACACCGCCCCAGGGAACCCACCAGTCCCAAACCGAACGAATCACCCGCACCGGACGTCACACCACGTCGGCCCCCATCACTCCAGGTACACGCCCGCCACGAACGCTAGGAATCCCGACCCGTGCATCCGCTCACCCCATCCGACCCAGGCCACATCGGACCCCACCGTCTCCTGTCGCGCCTCGGCGCGGGCGGTATGGGCGAGGTCTACCTGGCCCGCACCCCGGCGGGCCGCCTCGCCGCGCTCAAGGTGGTCAAGCAGGACCTCGCCCGGGACCACGAGTTCCGCGCCCGCTTCGCCCGCGAGGTGCGTACCGCACAGATGGTCGCGGGACCGTTCACCCCCGACGTGGTGGACGCCGACCCCGACTCCGCGACACCGTGGATGGCCACCGAGTACGTCCCCGGACCCACCCTGTCGAAGGCGCTCCGGGAGAACGGCCCCTTCCCCGAGGACTCCCTCCGGGTCCTGGCGATCGGCCTGGCCCGCGCCCTCCAAGCAGTCCACGGCGCCGGGCTCATGCACCGCGACCTCAAGCCGGACAACGTGCTGCTGTCGCCGCGCGGCCCGCAGGTGATCGACTTCGGCATCGCCCGCGCCGTCGAGGGCACCGTCCTCACCAAGACCGGCCAGGGTTTCGGCACCCCCTCCTACACCTCGCCCGAACAGATCATGGGGCACGAGACCAGCCGGGCCAGCGACGTCTTCTCCCTCGCCGGGGTGGTGACCTACGCGGCCACCGGCCGGGCACCCTTCGGCAGCGGCCAAGCCGCCGAGGTCCTGCCGCGGGTGGTCAGCGCGGATCCGGCCCTGGACGGCGTTCCCGAGAGCATCCGGCCGCTCCTGGCCCGCTGCCTGGCCAAGGACCCCGCCGAGCGGCCGACCTCCGACGACATCGTCCGGGCCCTCTCCGACCGGCCCCTGCCCTCCGCCGACCACGGCTGGCTCCCAGCGCAGGTCAACCATTCGATCAACGCCCACCAGAACGCCGCGCACCAGGTGGTGCACGCGGCCCACTCCGGGTCCGACCAGTCCACCACGGGGCTCCTGAACGCTCCGCCGAAGAAGCGCCGCACCGGCCTGATCGCGGCGGGCGCCGGAGCGGCCGCCCTCGTCCTGGCCGCCGGGGTCGGGCTGGCCGCGGTCGCCCCGTGGTCCGACGACGAGGCCGCCACAGAGGGGGCCGAAGGGGAGGCCGACAACGGCGGGGGCTCCGACGACGACCAGGACGGGGCGGCCGCGGAGAGCGGCCCGGACGCCGGGATCGACGGCTTCATCAACCACGTGACGTTCACCCCGGACGGCTCCGGCGTGTACGTGCACGCCGACCAGGTGACCCTCTGGGACTGGGAGAGCGGCGAGCTGCAGCACAGCATCGAACCCAGGCCCCACTCCGTCGCCCCCGCCGACGACGGCGTCACGGCCGTCGGCTACAACGACTCCCTCGAGGTCCTCGGCCCCGACCTGGAGAGCATCGACTCCTTCACCGTGGACGACGAGGACCCCGAGGACGTCATCGACTACGGGACCACCGCCATCACGCCCGACGGTTCCACGGTCGCCGTCACCGTCTACCTCGAGGAGGGCGAACGGCTGTACCTGTGGGACCGGGAGGAGGACACCGTCGAGCACACCCTCGACCTGGGGGAAGCCCCCTCGCACGCCGAGTTCTCCGCCGACGGCGGGCACCTGATGCTCGACTACCTGAACCACTACCCCCAGGTGGAGCTGTACGAGGTCGACACCTTCGACCAGGTCGCCGCCATGGCGGAGGAGGCAAGGGACGACACCCCCGAGTACGGCACCGAGCAGCACTCGGCCGCCCTCTCCCCGACCGAACCCCTCATGGCCGTGGACGTCAGCTACGGCGACATCGAGCTGTACGACTACGAGGAGGACGAGGTCGTCGGCGAGATCGAATGGGAACGCAGCCACGACCGGCTCGCCTTCTCCTCGGACGGCCAGACCCTCTACTCCGCCGGAACGGCCCTCAACCCCACCGGAGGGCCGTCCGGCGGCCGGGCCTGGGACGTCGCCACCGGGGAGGAGCTCACCACCGGGGACACCCTGCTCGTCGACCGGGTGGCCACCCACCCCGACGGCGAGGCAGTCGCCACCTTCGCCCGGGACAACACCCTGGTCATCCTCGACCCCGAGACCCTCGACGTGATCAACGAGATGAGCTGAGGCGCACGTGCACCCCACCACCTCGGACGACCCCCGGCAGGTCGGCCCCTACCGCATCCTCGCCCTGATCGGCTCCGGCGGCATGGGCCACGTCTACCTCGGAACGGACGGCGCCGGGCGGCACGCCGCGGCCTCAAACCCGGCAACGTGCTGGTGGCGCCCGGCGGCCCCCGGGTGATCGACTTCGGCATCGCCCGCGCCGTCGAGGGCACCGTCCTCACCAAGACCGGGCTGTCGTTCGGGACCCCCACCTACGCCGCACCCGAGACGGTGCTGGGGCGGGAGCAGTCCGCCGCGAGCGACGTCTTCTCCCTCGCCGGGGCCGTGGTCTACGCGGCCGGCGGCCGACCGCCCTTCGGCACCGGCCCCGCACCGCAGGTCCTGCACCGGGTGGTGAGCGGTGAACCCGACCTCGGTGCCCGTCGCCCCGCCGGAGCCGCCCGCGCCAACCGCCCCGAAGCGCCGCCGGGTCGCGCTGGTGGCCGGTACCGCCTTCGCCGCCGCCGTGCTGCTGGCCGGGGCCGGTCTGGCCGCCGTGCGCCCCTGGGAGGGCGACCCGAACGGGACCGCCGACGGGTGCGCCGGGGAAACTTCAGACGAAGCAGCGGGCGAGGGAGCGGAATCCGAGGAGGGTTCCACGAACCCGAGCCACCCGGACCTGCCCGGGGCCGTGGAGACCATCCGCTTCTCCCCCGACGGCGACACCGTGTACGTCCTCACCGGCGAGAGCTACACCGCCTGGGACTGGCGCGGGGGCGAGCCCCTGGACCCCGGCGAAGGGGAACGCCCCGGTACCGGCGAAGGGATCCCGGCCTCGTTCGACGTCAGCGCCGACGGTATGCGGGGCATGGGCACCCAGGACGGTGTCCGGGTGTGGCCGGACGGCGAGGAGGACGACCAGGCCCGCACCTCCCCGGAAACCCCCGGGAGCAGCGAACCGCACGTTTCCGTCTCCCTCGCGGACGAGCGGACCAGGGCGGCCTTCGTGCGGGAGGGACCCGAACGCAGCACCGCAACCGTGTGGGACTGGAGCCGGGGAGACGACGGGGTCCTGATGGAGACGGAGATCGCACACGACTCGGGCGAGTCCGTCGAGGTCCTGATGAGCCCGGACGGCACCCACGTCGCGGTGGCCCGCCAGGTCAGCCGGGACCCGGGGATCGCGGTGCTGGAGGTGGACAGCGGGGAAACGGTCGTCGAGCTCCCCGGCGACGGGGATCCCCCCGGCTATACGGGTCTGGGAGAGGCCTGCATTCCGGCCTTCGCCCCGGACAGCTCCCTGGTCGCGCTCCACCACCCCGACCTGGAGAACGTCACCCTCCACGACCTGGCCTCAGGAGAGACCACGGCGGAGCTCGAGACCCCCGAGACCATCGACAGCCTCGCCTTCACCCACGACGGCTCGGCGCTGCTGTCCGGAGGCGCCCACAACGGCGGCCGGAAGTGGGACGCCGCCACCGGTGAGGAACTGACATCTGTTGACACCCTCCTGCACGACCGGGTCACCGTGCACCCCGACGGGGAGACCATCGTGGTCGCGGAGGAGGGCACCCGCGGTTCCCACCTGGTGTTCCTCGACCCGGAGACCCTCCTGGACACCCACACCGTCGGAGGACCCGACTAAGGGCACCGAGCCGGAGCCGGGCGGGTGATGGCCCACCATCTCCGGTGCACGGCACCGAACCAAAACGTCCGATGAGCACTCGAAACCCCCGCACCGCCCCGTAACCGCACGAAGCCAACCAGTAAGATTCGCGCGGAACCCCGTAGAACGCGAGCACACCCATGACCCCACCCCACGACGGACCGCCCGAGTGGATCGGCCGCTACCGCATCGTCACGACCCTCGGATCCGGCGGTATGGGCCACGTCTACCTGGGCCTGGGGGCCGGCAACCAGCCCTTGGCGATCAAGGTGGTCCGGCCCGAGTTCGCCTATGAGCCCGACTTCCGCGAGCGCTTCGCGCGCGAGGTCCACCGTGCGCTCCAGGTGACCGGCGGCGACCTCCCCCGGGTCCTGGACGCCGACACCACCGGCTCCGAACCCTGGCTCGCCACCGAGTTCGTGCTGGGCCCCTCGCTCCAGGAGATGGTGCGCCGGGTCGGCGCCCTGCCCGAATTCACGGCCGCCCACATGGGCCGCGCGATCGCCCGCACCCTCGCCCACCTGCACTCCACCGGGGTGGTCCACCGCGACCTCAAACCCGGCAACGTCCTGGTCTCCGCGCCCGGCCCGCGGGTGATCGACCTCGGGATCTCCCGGGCCATGGACGAGGCCCCCGGCGGCGAGACGCCGGAGTTCGCCGGCACCCCCGGCTACATGGCACCGGAGACCGCCCGCGGCGACGAGTCCGGCCCCGCGGCCGACGTGTTCGCCCTCGGCGCCGTCCTGGTGTTCGCGCTCACGGGCCGGAGCCCGTTCGGCGACGGGCACCCCTCCGCGGTCCTCTACCGGATCGGCAACCAGGACCCGGACCTCGACGGCGTCCCGGAGCCGCTGGTCGGACTGCTCACCGCCTGCCTGGACAAGGACCCGGCCCGCAGGCCCAGGGCCGACCAGGTCCTCCAAGCCCTCGGCGGCCCCGTCCCGCCGGTCCCCGGGGCCGGGGCGTGGCTGCCGCAGACCGCCGTCGCGGTCCTCGACGGTTTCGAGCACGACCACCGCGCCGCAGTCCGCCCCTACCTGGAAGCGCCGCCGGCCCCGCCGAAGAAGGGCACCAAGGGCCGCACCCTCGCCCTCGTCGGCGCCGCAGCCACCGCCCTCGTACTGGTGGCCGGCGCCGGTGTGTGGGCGGTGACCGACGGCGACTTCCTGCAGAGCGCCTCGGAGGAGGAAGAAGAGGACGAGCCCGGGCGCAAGCAGTGCGACCCCGCCGTCCACCTGGCCCCGGAGTACGTCGAGGCAGCCGACGCCGAGCCGACCCTCCCGGAGGACGCCTCCTCCGTCCGCTTCTCCAGTGACGGTTCGGTGCTCGCGGTGCAGCGCCAGGACGGCGTCGTCTCCCTGTGGGACTGGGAGGAGCGGACCGCCCTGGCCGACGTCCCGGTCCCGACGGACGCCTACCGGCCCGTGGTGTTCAGCCCGAACGATTGCTACATCGGCCTCGGCTCGGATCAGGGCGCCCACATCATCTCCCTGGAGACCGGGGAGCACACCAGGCACTTCAACGACCGGAGCGTGCGGTCCGTCGCCTTCACACCGGACAGCCGGAGCGTGCTCCTCGCCGACGACAGCACGAGAGACGACAGCGGGGGCGTCTACCCGCTGGACCTGGACACCGGCGAAGTGTCGGAGCACTACACCACCGACGCCGCACGCAACCTCCGCTACTCCCCCGAGGGCACCCGGGTGGCCGGCATGACCGGCTACAGCCTGACGGTGTGGGACGCCGACAGCCAGGAAGAGCTGTTCGACTCAGGTTGGCTGTCGTGGGGCGACTGGAACGAACTCTCGTTCCTGGACGAGGACAGTGTCCTGGCCATCCACGAGGACGGCCCGGTCGTGTTCGACCTCGAAAGCGGCGAAGGGATCCAGTACGAGCCGGACAACGAGCCCGAGGGCGACCTCATCAAGGTGGAGGCGAACCCGGTTCACGACCTGCTCTATGCCGTCTACATGACCGAGGCCGACGAGGACGGCATGAGCTACCTCTCCGCCCGGGTCTGGCACCGGTCCACCGCGGAGGACCGCACCCCGGACGAGGACGAGGACATCCTCCCCTTCGTCCTGTTGACCGTCCACCCCGAGGGCGAGGTCCTGGCCAGTCTCTCCGAAAGCCTGGACGAGATCCGGATCATGGACGCGGTCACCATGGAAACCATCGACACGTTCGACTGAGTCGGACCACCTGGACTCCGACCGAGCCGGACCACCCTGACGAGGCAGCATGCGTCCCCTACACCCCTACGACCCGCCGACGGCCGGGCCCTACCGGCTTCTGGCACGCCTGAGCGAGGACACCCACACCCGCTCCTACCTGGGCACAGCTTCCGGGCGAGGGCCGGTCCGGGTACGGATCCTGCGCTCCGGGCACGCCACCGACCCCACCGCGCGGGCGGCCTTCACCCACCGGGTGGAGAACACGCGAGGGTTGCGCGACCCGCACGTGGCCGCGGTCCTCGACTCCGACCTCAACGCCCCGGTCCCCTGGGTCGCCACCGAACAGCCGCTCGGCGCGGACCTGGCCGGGCTGGTCACCGCGCACGGAGCGCTCCCGGCCGCCGCCCTGCACCCGCTCGCGGTGGCCACCGCCCAAGGTCTGGCGGCCCTGCACGCCGCCCAGGACGCCCACGGCTCGCTGAGCCCCGCGGGCGTCCTGATGACCGGTGAGCGCGCGCTCCTGGCGGACCCGGGTGTCACACCCGCGCCCGAGACCGACGACACCGAGGGCAGCGTCTTCACTGCCCCCGAGGGCGGAGGAGCTCCTGCCGGAGACGTCTTCTCCTGGGCCGCGGTCCTGTGCTTCGCCGCGAGCGGCGTCGAGGGGCCCGACGGCCTGGACCGCGTGCCGCTCCAGCTCCGGGGTGTGGTGGACGCTTGCCTGCGGGAGAACGCCAACCTCAGGCCGAGCGCCGTCGACCTCGTGAGCATGCTCGGCGGGGCGTCCTCCGCCGCTGCCTGGCCGCAGGAGCTGCTCCCGGCCGTGGAGAGCTCCGCCGCCGACATGCGCCGAGCGTTCACGGCCGAGCCCGTAGCCCATGCCCAGGCCTATGCTCAGGCCCCCGCCCCGGGTAGCCGAGGAGGGTTCGTCGGACTGACCGCCGGTGCCCTGGTCCTGACCCTGCTCGTGGCCGCCGGAGCGTCCTGGGGATACGAGCGCGTCTTCGCCCCGTACGAACAGAACGCGTCGGGCGGTGACGAGTCTGCCGAGGAGTACGGGCTGATCACCGACACCGCATGCCTGGACGACGGGATCGGCCTGCCGGAGCTCGAGGGGGACATCGGCCCCCTCAACGCCGTCGAGGCAGCCTTCTCCCATGACGGCGACGTTCTGGCCCTGGCCGGAGAAGACCACGGGTTGAGCCTGTGGGACTGGCGTGAAGGCGAGATCCTCGCCCGGCCCGCAGAGGGGTCGGACCCGGTCAACCGCCCGGAGTTCTCCCCGGTCGGCTGCACGGTCGGGGCCGTATGGCCCGACAAAACCGCGGAAGACGACGAGTTCCCCACCCAGATGGCGACCGCATACAACCTGCGTTCCGGGGAGAGGTATGAACACCGCGGGCCGATGCCTCCAGAACTCCCGGACGGCACCCAGGAGCTCAACAGTGTGGTCGACCTCGCCTTCAGCCCCGACGGCCGGTGGCTGGCCTTGGGCACCACGACCGACAGTGGGCTCGAGCGGGACGACTCCATCGGGGTGTTCGACACGGAAACCGGTGAGATGGCCCTGACATTCAATGACAGGGACAGCTCCCATTCCCTCACTTTCATCGACGACACCAGGGTCGCCAGCGCCACGGGGGATGTCATCTACATCTGGGACGCGGAAACCGGCGACCAGCTCCAGACCGTTCGAAACGTCGTCCCCCACACGGTGGTGACCGCCCCCGACCGGAACCAGCTGATCTACGTCAAGGACGACGAGGTGGTCTGGCACGACCTGAACGACGACTCCGAACTGGGCACCTTCCCTCTCGACGACTACGCGGAGGTCGATTACGGCCACCACATCCGAGCGCTGACCCCCGAAACCGACCGTGGTCTGGTCCACATCACCTGGGACCACCCCACCGACGAGGAGGACCCGGCCGATCGCAGCAAGGTCCACCGCGCCCACCTGTGGGACGTGGAGACCGGAGAGGACCTGTTGGCCGGGGACGAGGACCCCATGCTCCTGGGGGCAGCTTTCCACCCCGAGGTGATCGCCGGAGTCGGTGGCGACGGGAGCGTCAACATCATGGACCCGGACACCCTCGAGGTCATCGACACCATCGAGTAACCAGGACACTCCAGACGCCACGGAATCCCCATCTTCGGACGGCACCCCTATAGCGTGACATCAGATGCCCACCGCCGGAGAGGAAGCGCAGCATGCCCAGGAACAAGGCCCAAAGCGGCACGATGGCCGCGCTGACCTCCCTGCTCGACAACGCCCGCTCCGTGGCCAGCTCCACCACGGCCTTCGGCGACCCGGTGACCTCCGGCAGCACCACCGTGGTCCCAGTCGCCCGGGTCAGCGTACTGAGCACCATGGGCGGCGGAACCGGGAACATCCCGTTCTACGGCGGCGACGGCGCAGGGGGAATCGGCTACACCCGTGTCCGCCCGTCGGGCTTCCTGGTCGTGCACCCTGACGGGGCGTCCTTCCGGCCCATCCGCCAGCCCGCCTCGATGCTCGTCATCCCCCTGGCCGCCATCACGGCTGTCGCGGTCACCCGCATCGTCTCCGTGTCCGTGAAGGAAGCCCGCCGCCGCAAACGCATCGCGGTCGAGCAGGCCCAACAGCAGGAAGAACGTTCAGCGGGTTGACGGTCCCCGCCGAGTCGATCGCACCGTCAGGGCTCGCCAAACCGCTCTGCCCGCCTTGTCTTACCCGTTGGGCTGGGTCTGGGACATCAGCGGGGTTCCCCGCCCCCGCTCTTCGTTGACCTCCTGCTGCCGGTCAAAAGCCCCGATGAGGGCGATGACACCGCAGATAACCGCCACCAGGATGGCCCCGAAGATCACCGACGGCCAGACACGCTGCTTCCGTCGCCAGAAACGGCTGGACCCATAGAGCAGGGCGGATCTCAGCTGACGGCGGCGAAGGGCATCCGCCTCCAGAACATACTGCTCCGCGTTGGCGGTGACCCTGAACGCCTCAGGTACCAGCTCGTCATGGTCTCCGCCGCTCTTGGTCGTGTCGGGTGAACTCATCGATTCCTATTCAGGGGCGGGTAACCAGTTAAACCGAGAACTTGGTACTGAGTGCAGCAGAAGTCATGCGCCAATTGTCAGCGGCGTTCCTGGTCTCCAAGATCACCTGGTCGAAGGCGGCCTCAACCTTCTTCTTCTGATTGTCAAACTGCTCGTAGTTCTCTTTGAACTTGTCAGACGATTCACCATGAAACTCGGTCAATGTGTTGACGACGGACTTATCGACAGCTTCAAGGATCATATCCAGCTGATCCTTATAGAACTGCTCACGACCAGCCAGGTCATCAATCCGGTCACTGTCGCCGCCAACATTAGAAGGGGCCATAAATCCCACATCCTAAAATAGATAGATGAAAATTTGAATCATGAAGCAATAGAGAACTGGCGTCGGGTGCGAAGAATTCGGACGCTACCCGTTGATCGAAGGAATACCCGCTGCTTCAGCACCGGCAGCATCGATGGCCGCTCCGCTCTCGAAGTCGGCTTCGAGGATCTCTGAGTTGGCATCACCGAGCTTGATGCCAATGTCGTCCAACCAGAGGACCATTTGTGTAAAACTGCCATTCAAATCAGAATGGGCATTGAGGAGCGCCTGAGGTGAGGATCCCTTCATCGCGTCCTGTACTTCATCCTCCATCGCGTTGAACAGCGAACGCGCCTGCGCGTCAAGCTGGGCGGCCTCCTCCCCAAGCTCCCGACCGCCGGTGGATAGAGAGTCATCGTTCTCCATGCCGGTATAGCTCATGCCTGTGACCTGCCTCACTCAGACTTGCTGTCGGACTGCTGATTCAGCCGATGAACGCGCGGTAGTTGAACCTTCGCCCTCATCTACCAGGGAAAACAAGGCACTAGACCCAACACGGGATCTGCCTGGCCAGAATGTGAAACTCCCCTGCGGCTTGACCTGGAAGACGGAGCCTATAAGGATCGGCTTGTACGAGTCAACGAAGCAGTCATGCAGGGCCAAGCCGGGCATCCCTGGCCCTGCATCTGCCTGTGATCCCAGAAAAGGATCCGAACCATGCCGAATGTAGAAGCAGACATACCCAGCGGCCAGGCCGGGGCCGACAACGCCTTGACCATCGCGGAAGGCCTCAAGGGAATGTCACAAGACTTCAAAACCATCTGCGACGAAGCCGATTCCATGTTCAGCGGAGAACCGGCGGTCGATGGCATGCCGGAGTTTCAATCCGAGTACCAGCATTACATGGACAGCGTGCAGTCGCAGGCCAACGATATCTCCGACAACATCTATTCATCGGCAAGCATAATCGGAAATACGGATGCAGATAACATGGAAAATATTGAACTTATGTAGGCACACCGTCACTTACTGACTACAGGATATTATTCATGTCATTCGATCCCAAGATTCCCGATTCCACCCCAGAAGAAGCCACTGAGATTGCAGACGATTTCCGCAGCCTGATCAGGAGGCTAACCGGCAGCAGCGGTGATCTGTACTCCGGCTTCAACACGACCTCAATGGACTTTAGCGACATTCTCGCAGAGGAAATCCGCAGCGCAGGGGCAGTCAACCACGACCACTGGGGAGAGGCAGGCCTCGCCTTTGCCGTCGCTGCAGAGGCCGCAGACCAATGGTCAGAGGACCTCACTTGGTATGACGAGAAAATCGAGGCTCTTGAGCTTAGGCTGAGCGCGACACCCATCACAAAGGACACTCCGGAAGAAGCAGCACTTTACGATAGTTTCGTGCAAGGCCTGCAACAAGAAGCTGATGAGCACTGGGAGACTCTCGAGGGAAAGGCCGAGGACTGCTCCACGCTCCTTAAAGGCGGCACCAGTGCGGAAACTGTCGCTGAACTAGTTAACAACGGTCGACTCGGCTGGCTTGCACACAATTTCGTGGGGGACCGTGCCCCCATGCCGCTAGACGCTGAAATGGGTGGATCACACGGAAACACACTGCGTGATGCACTCGAAAGCGGGGAAATCGACAGTAACGAGTATGAACGCGCACTGAGAGACCTGGAAATGCTTCAGGAACGTGCCGAAAAAGCCCAGCAACGGGGCGAAGAGCTGTCCGAAGGAGAGATAGCCTACCTTGATGCCCTGTACGAAGCGATGGAGGGTATGGAGGCGCCATCAGGATCCGGCGGTAGTGACGGAGCCGTGGCCATCCCCGACGCTATTGCGGAGAATATCGAAGATGAAAGGGCCGCGGAAACCCTTCTTGCCGCGCTTGGTGCTGGAGCCATGGCACTCTCCAATGACAAGCTTGGCGGCGGTTACGAGAAACTTCCTGACAGCATCCAACAGGCGTCCTTGGGCCCGACTTGGGGCGATGACACGTACACCAATAGCGGCGACGGGGATACCCGATACGGGGAAGACCTTGCCAACCTGGCTGCACTGTTGGGGAACGCCCCAGAAGACCTGGAGGCGGGAGAGCGGCTGTCCCTGAACATGTCTCTCTCCATGGGCACGCTCCTCAACGATGCCACCGTGGATCCAGATTCAGATATTACCCAAACCATCATCGAAACTGCTGGGGAGGGTGCCATCGGTGATCTTATTGAGGTAGCCACAAGAAACTCCGATGCCAACCACGCTATCCTTACCCAGGATATTCCGGAAAGCCACCACGTGGACCCGGATAGAGTTTCCGATCTAGCCAATGATTCCCTGTTGGGTCTGCTCGCATACCAGTGGGATGAAGATGGAAGGCACGCGAACGGAAGTGCGGTGACCGGCCTCTTCGACTGGATCCCTGACAATTCCCTTGAGGGGGACTCCGAAGAGCAAGAGCGGGCAGCCGAAGCAATGCTCGGGTTCTTTGATT
Organism: Nocardiopsis oceani; assembly: GCF_054777395.1. Lineage (NCBI taxonomy): Bacteria > Bacillati > Actinomycetota > Actinomycetes > Streptosporangiales > Nocardiopsidaceae > Nocardiopsis > Nocardiopsis oceani. Next base: position 35,937 of record NZ_BAAHAR010000036.1, on the reverse strand, counting down.
TTATCTCCATTGAGGAGAACCATGACGCTCTTATGCACACAGGAAATGAGATCGAAGTTGAGGGTGAAGGAGACCAGGACGACTGGACCTACACCGACGCTGGATTCGGCGCACACAACGGAGCGATTACCGACAGCCTCGTAGACCTGTACGAAGCTTACATCTACAGCTTCGCCGGTCAGGAGGGATACGGAAACGATGGTAAGCCCGATTTGAGCTACGAACGCCCTAACAATCCTATTGCCTGGGACTCGGACACAAATACTCTTTCCCTGAGCCCGGAAGAGCGTCTTCTCTTCCTTGAACTCGTCATGACAAACGATGACTCCGCTGCCCGAACTCACGCAGCAACAGAAATCTTCAATACCAGTATGCAGGTTGAAGCACTGAGAGTCGGAGATGACACCGACCTTCCTCAGAGGGCGGGCACACTCGCTTCCCTGGTCGATGGTGCACTGCAGAATGAGTTCTCCGCCCGGGAACTCCGAGCCGAGGAACAGACAGAACGAGAACAAAATATCGCATCCACTGCTCAGACAGTAGCGACTGAACTTGTCAGCGATATCCCAATCGCAGGAACTGCAATTTCATTGGCTGGAGACCACTATTCAGATGAGATTCCAGAACTGGTAGCCTCTTCTTATGAACATTCAGAATATAGTCTGCAGGTAGATACTGAAGAATCGATGACACATAAGATGAACGCCGCAGTGGTGGAAATGGCACTAGAGGAGCACAACAACGGAAACGGCGATAACCCGCTTGACCTTGTTGGCGACAATACTTTCCCCGGGGGTGGCTCCAGCCCAAGCGTGACTGAAGTTCTAGAGAGCCATAATGCACTCTCCTATGACGATGACGGGAATCCAGTTTTCGACTCAGACACTGCCTTCAGCGCCATGGCCAATGGGTCTGGAGAGCGCCTTGCGGAACTGAATTGGGCTCTTTCGCAAGTTTCCGGATCAGCTGATACCACCTGGAATTCTGACGACCCGGAAACCGCAGCCAATTTTGTTGGCAGGGCAGCTGGTAGTTTTGACGGCCGGGATATCGGAGAGGACAACCCGTACATCAACGAAAGCTCTGGACGCCGGAGTGGCAATTGAACGAAATCACATTGATCCCGAACGATTGTTATTTCTAATATTTTCACTGAACTCTAGGAAAGAGAACAGAGATCATCCGGTGAACGTTCATCCCAAACTCGGCAGGTTTTTCAGGCGACCATCCGCACGTGTTATATGTGCTACTGCTACCTTGACCCTGCTGGGCGCTTTCCTTGCTGGATGCGAGGATTCCCCGGAGGGACCTACAGATGCTCAACATAACCCCGTCGAAGGCATCGACAATTTTTCCGACAGGACTTCCTACATCTCGTCCGTGAGCGATGTCGCGTGGGAGTGGGACGTGGAAAACACCGCCATCTGGCGTGACCTCCTCCCTACCGCGTACGGACTCGTTGCAGCCAGTAGAAGCGGAACCATCACTGGCCTGCACGGTGAATCCGGCACCGAACTCTGGAACTACGAGGCAACGAGCCACGACTTCTCAGTCGCCGTGACGACAGACGGGATCGAAACAGTCATCGTGGATCCGCCCTCTGAGGAAGGGGACGGAGAACTTGTCCTCCTAGACGCGGCCACAGGGGAAGAAATATCCCAATCCCCCCTACCCGAGGACGCGATCAGCCACCCCGACCTCGTCACCGACGACCACCTGCTCATCCCCTCAGACGGAGAGCTCACCGCCCACGACCTCACCACAGCAGAACCCTCCTGGACCTACACCCCCGAACCCCACTGCCTCGGAATCCCCGACTTCTCCCCCGAAGAAGACTGGAGATGGCCCGTCAGCAGCATCGAAGGCTCCGTCGTCCTGCCCGCCAAGTGCTCCGCCGAAGGCTCGGAGGAACCCGAACCCCAAGAGCAGAACGCGTCGATGCACACCCTCGCACTAGACAACCGCGACGGCACCGAACTGTGGAGCGCCGAGCCTCTTCCCACTACTCTTGGGGACAATCCCTTGGAGCACCTCCACTACTATGCTCTGACTCCTTCAAACGACGGGGAATACCTCATCCAAAGACTTTCCCAGGAATTTCGTGTCCTGGAAGCCTCAACCGGTGAGGAGATCGAGGTTGAGTGGCCCGAAGAGGGGCAGGCGGGTATCAGCTTAACAAACCGTGTCAGCACCACCGGTGACCATGCTGTTTGGTATGAAGAGCAAGAGTCAGAGGAACAAGAACACCGGTATACCAAGTACTCCCACTCCGGCGATGTCCTCGATGAGATCCTGATCCGACCCAACCAGCACGAGGTCGTCGACAACAGCACGTGGTCTCCTCTAGGCCGTGTCGCGGATCTGGATGACGGGCTACTCACCTACACCTGTGGAAACCAGTGCCCGAATTTCGGGAACATGGAAAGCCCTCTCAGCGCCACGTTTACCCCTTGGCGTGGGGGCGATCCGGTAACCATCGAACTAGACCAACTCGACGGCCGCGAGGGACACGAAGACAAACGAACCCGATTCCTCCCCGTTCCCGGCGCCGTCATCAGCCACCAGGCGGACGTGAACGGAACAGCAAGCGGCTCCCTGGTCGCACTCAACTGAGAGACACCAGCGAACACCTTCTCCTGAACTCGCACGATGTGAGCGTCCCCGTAGCACGGTGCCCCCAGCAGCCCTGTGCCCCGACGTTCACCGACTTCCGAAGGGAACCGTCCAGGGGGCCGCTTCCGAGCCGGACGCGCACGGGCCCGGAAGCGGCCCTGGGTCAGACGGGTTCGTCGCTCCAGGGTGCCTGTAGCTGCTCGGGTGATCTGCCGCGGCGTACGAACAGGGCGCGGCCCGGGGCCAGCTGCTGTGACGCCACTCCGTTGGCCAACCGCCCCTCGCGCCGGTCACCGGAGAACAGGACCGCTGGTGCGGCCATGTCGCTCAGCGTCTGCATCGGCGGCTCGAACATGGCGCGTCCAGCGCCCCCAGTGCGCCGGGCCACGATGAGGTGGAAGCCGAGGTCCCGACCCTGCGGGATGAGCCCGGCCAGAGGGAGGAGGGGATTGGCGTTCCTGCTGCCCAACATGTCGAGGTCGTCCACCACGACGAAGATCTCCATCCCCTTCCACCAACTCCTGTTCCTCAGCTGGCGGGGGGTGATGTCTGGCCCTGGGATACGCTCCTTCAACTGCTCGGCCAACTGAGTTGCGACGGAACGGGTTTGGTCCGGACTCGTGCAGTACGCGAGAGCCCGGCCGTCCTCCAGCAGGCCGAGGTGGGTGCGGCGGTAGTCCACCAAGACGATACCGACCTTCTTGGCGGGTCTGTCGCCGATCTGACGGATCAGCGCACGGAGCAGCGTGGACTTCCCCGATTCGGGGTCACCGAAGACGATCAGGTGCGGCTCCTGGTCGGGCCGCAGGACGGCGGGCTCCAGTTCCCGTTCGCCGAGCCCGAGCACGAGGTTGAAGTTCCGGGAGGAAGCCGGTTTCTTGACCAGCTCATCCAGCGTCACCTTCGACGGCAGTGTGCGCACCCCGGTGACGGCCTTCTGCGGCCAGCGAGCACCGATCCGTTTCACCAGGTCCTGAACGCCCTCCCGCAGTTCGGTGTCGTCCGCGATGCCGTCGATGCGCGGGAGCGCGACCTGCGCCATACTCATGTCCTCCATGAGCGCCCGACCGGGTAGGTCCTTCGGGAGTTCCTCTGAGGCCTTCCGGTCGATGCCGGAATCGTGGGCCTCCGTCAACCGGAACTCCAACCTCCCACCGAAGAGCGACTGGATTCTGGACCTGATCTGCATCGCCGCGGTACCCGTCACCACCACGTGTACCCCCAGAGCCGTGCCGCGGTTCAGGATGTCCAACAGCTCGTTGTCGCTGTCCCCGAGCGTCTCCCTGACCTGCGACCAACCGTCGATAAGCAGGAAGATGTCCCCGACCACGCTCTGAGGCACCTTGCCCTCAGCCCGAGCCCTCCGCAAGGCGTCAGGCGAGTCCAAGCGCGAGCTACGAAAGATCCGCTCCCTGCGGTCCAGCTGGTTCCGCACGTCGGTGATCACCCGGCGCACGCGTTCTGGATTAGAGCGGCCTGCCACACCGGCCACATGAGGCAGGTCCTCCATCGAGGCGAGCCCGCCACCACCGTAGTCGATCGCGTAGACGGCCACCCGCCCAGGCGGATAACGCCAGGCCAGCGCAGCGATAAGTGTGCGGAGGAAGACGGACTTACCAGAGCGGGGCCCGCCGAGCACGATCATGTTGCCGCTGGCACCAGTGAAGTCCAGCTCCGCGGGACCCTGCTTCTGCTCGCGCGGTACGTCGCGGATCCCGATGAGCGCCTTGAGCTCGCCTACCGGGGGCTCTTCCGGTTCGGACTCCGGCCCCGGGTCCGCCCCTCCCCATGTGTGTACCGCGTCCAGAGGCAGTGCGGCTTCGAGAGGCGGCAGCCACACTGGTCGGACCGGATCGGCTCCCGCCTCGACAAGTTGGTCGACCGCCACCTGAAGCACGCTCCGGGCCTTCTTGTCCTGCTTGGCCGGTTCCTTGTCCGAGGCGAACATGTCCTTGAGTCGATCCGCGAGGAGGCCCGGGTCCGTTTCCGCGAGACCGTTGTAGGAGATCAGCGGCAGCACCGGGTCCTCCTCTACAGCGACCTCGCGCGGCGGCGTGTACGGGGAGGAGACCATCGCGGCCTTGAACCGATCGAAGACGGAGGTGTCAACTTTGAGATAACCGGAGCCGGGTTCAGGCGGCAAGTGGTAAGCGTCTCCGACGCCGATCGCCTCCCGGCTCTCAGCTTCCGAGAAGGTACGCAGACCGATCCGGAACGACAGGTGGGTCTCCAGTCCCTTGATCTTCCCCGCCTCGAGGCGCTGAGTAGCGAGCATCAGGTGCACGCCGATGGAACGACCGATACGGCCGATGGCGAGGAACAGTTCGGCGAAGTCCGGATGCGCGGTGAGGAGTTCGGAGAACTCATCGATGATCACCAACAGATGGGGCATCGGCTCGAGCTCTCCGGGCCGCTCGGCCCGGGCTTCCTCGTAAGCGTGCAGGTTCGGCAGGTTCCCGCTGTCCTTCAGGACCTGCTGTCTCCGGCCCAGTTCGCCGTACATGGCTTCCCTGAACCTGATGACCATGCTCTCGTCGTCGGCCAGGTTGGTGATAATCCCTGCACTGTGTGGCAGACGGTCCGTGTCCGCGAAGGTCGCACCACCCTTGAAGTCGACCAGGAGCAGGGCCAGGCGGTCCGGCGGGTGGGCAACCACCAGTGACGTGACCAGGGTGCGCAGCATCTCCGACTTGCCGGAGCCCGTGGCACCGACGACCAGTCCGTGCGGACCCATACCGCCGAAGGCAGATTCCTTGAGGTCCAGCAGCACGAGGTTTCCTGACGGCCCGACTCCGATCGGGACGCGGAGGAAGTCACCGCTACTGCGCGGGCGCCAGGTCCTACTGGTGTCCAGCTCGGCCACGTCGGGGACACCGATGATCTCTGGCAGGTCCACGTTGGAGTGAAGCGTGTCCGCCCCGTCCTCAGCGGACAGGCGGTAGGGAGAGAGCATACGGGCGAGGGCGGTGATCTGGCCTACGCTCAGAGAGTCCGCCTTCCCTGACAGGGGTTCGCCTTGCGCTCCGTCTCCAAGACCGTGGACCGTGCCCTCTCGGTCCTCCTCAACCTTCCTGTCACCCACGTTCAGCCGCATGTTGACGGGTTCAGGTTCCTCACGGTGATCCCCCACTAGGAAGATCACGTGGATACCCAATTGGGCGAGGGATTCGACGGGGGGTTCGGCTGACAGACCCGAGAGGGTCGGCTGGTATTCACCATCCACGATCAAGACGATGCGCCGGGTACCCGGGCCTGGCGGGCCGCCCCTCCTGCGCTGCAACTCGACGGTGCGTCTCTCCACCTCCGCCTCAAGCATGTCCTGCATCTCCATGGTGTTCCGGGCCACGACCCTGGCCGGGAGCGGTCCGTCGGTGGGCTGATCCTCGAAACCCACTGAGGAGTTGTGGCCCAGCCACTTCGTCCAATCCCACTCCAGGGCGAGTTTGTCCGAACGGATCACCCCGAGGCAGACGTCGTCCGGGGAGGAGAGGCTCATGATCTGCGCGGCCATCGCCCTGGCGACCGTGCGGCCGACGGCCCGGTCACCGACGATGGACACCATTCCCATCCGCCTGAGGGGCACGACCAGGGGTTCCTCCGCGACGTGCGCGTAGAGCTCGACCAGCTGTTCTGCCATGCCCTGGCACAGGGGGTCGTAGACGATGAGGGGGTTGGACGTGTCGACTTTCAGGGTGAGTTTCCGGGCCAGCGGCCGTACCCCCTCACCCACGCGCAAGTACAGGAAGTCCCGGTCGGACGCCCTTCGCTCCCAGCGCCGGGAGGGAAGCCTGGCCACTTCGGTGAGCAGATGCGGGGCCGGGTATCGGTACAGGTTGCCCTTCCGCTGCACCGCGGCAACGTCACGAGCCTTCTCCCGGAGCTGGTCCAGGTAGTCGAGGTAGCGCTCTCGCTGTTCCCGCATCCTCTTGCGCGGACCGTTGTACTGCGTCACGAACATGACGATGCCGACGACGACACTCACGAGCATCACGATGGCGCCGATCGCCGCCATCAGGGGTCGGTGCCCCATGGTGATCGACATCATCAACGACCCGGAGCCGGTGATGATCGGCATGATGATCATCGCGGAGGAGGCACCCGACGGCGGATTGTCCGGCAACTGCGGCGGTGTCGCGATCACCAGCGGTTCGGTGCCGGGCTCCGGAGGGAGATCGCGGGCGGGCCGTCGCAGCAGCTTGACCGACACTTCGGTTTCTCCCGTCTTCTAACTAGCCAAGGTGGAATCCGTTCAGCGCGGGGCCAGGCTCTCCCGCTGCCCCAGTCAGGTGGTCATATCGGAGACGAAGTCGAACAGACCCATCGACCAAGCCGCCACCGTCAGCATCCCCATCACCAAAGCCATCTCGACCCAGTTGAGCACCCGGCTCAGGGATGCCTGTGAGACGTCTCCCAGCTTGATCCAGCTCAGCGAGACTACGACCAGGCCAGCGATCAGGGCGATGAAGGGGGTCCATGCGGCGAGGGCGGGAACGGTCTGGGGGAGGTGAAGCAGGCAGAGCAGGAGGCCGAGCACCCCGCCCAAACGCAGCGGCAGCACATGGACAATGCGGGCGAACAGCCTCGAGCGCAAGAGGAGGAGAACGGAGATGAGCGCCGCCAGCAGCCGGTCCGGTAGCCCTTCTGCGACCAGGATGATGAGGGGGACGGTCGCCGTGGCACTTACGGCCGCCCCCAGCACGACTCCGAGAAGCAAGCGGTCACTACTGTCCAGGGTCTCCTCGAACTTCCCTGTGGGAACCTCACCGGAGTTGACCACTTGGTAATCAAGCGCGGAGAGTCCCCCCATAACCAGCGCCAGCCGCGGCAGTCCTCCAACGCACAGGACCAGGATCAGCGCGATTGCCCTGACAGCCTGTTGGGCGTCGAGGAACAGGGTGATCGCGAGCAGGACGCCACCGCTGAGGCATAGGAACGCGAGCGCTGTGAGGCACGGCAGACCCGCCTGGTCCACGGTCCACGTGACACCGGCTGCCACAAGTGCTCCAGCCAGGCCCAGGAACACCATGTGTTGCGTCTGGGGTTCAGCAGCGACGAAGAACACCGTGAGCGAACCGGCCGCCCCGCCCCAGAGAGCGGAGGTCACGAAGAGGAGATGGGCGATGGCGTGCACCGCGCGTCGTCGTGCCACCACCACCAGGACGATGGAAACCGCCATTCCGCCCACTGCCACACCCGGGTACCCAGCGGCTGGTTGTAGCCAGCTCATCGCGAAAAGCACCAGCAGAGGCGCGACAGCGGCGAACAGGAGGCCGAAGGCGAAGGTGGTCGGATGGCGCCATTGACCATCGGCCTCATCGACCCTGTCCTCGACCGCCCCGCGTACATCGTCCACGTACTGGGGTCGCGAGGGCGCCGTCTCACGGCGGAGCAACAGGACTTCACCATCGGCGACCCCGGTAGCGCCGAGTGATTCCGCCATCGGCAGAGCGTCGTCCTCGAGCGTGGTCAGCACCCAGCCAGCGGCTTCACTGCCCTCGTCCTCGGGCAAGCACACGCCAAGGATCTTGGGCATGAGTGCGGCTACCGGGACCGTGTCCGGCAGGGCGAGATCAGCCCAACGCTGAGGCCCGGATATTGTAACGCGACTGTACCCACCCACGCGGGATGCATTCTTTCTGTCGGGATGACGGGATTCAACTGGTTGACCGTCCAGGTACTCGCTCCTGGAGAACTATCAACCATGTAGCCTTGCGAGGCTATACCTTGGCGACACCATGGAGAACCGCGCACCTCTACTACGGCACCACGGCTGGCAAGTATCAGGTCCTTATACACAAGGGCCCTTCGAAGGCGGGCACCGGGGCGGCCGGTGACAAACCGAACCCCAACTGATCAGGGAATTTTCATCTGCGGATCGGCATTCCCCTGCCCTGACCTCACAGACGAACGGCGCAGTCGGTCCCATGGGGAGCACAGCCCAGAAAGATAACGATTCGGCGCACGGAAGGGTGATGATGGCCCCCGAAGCATGCGTGCACCCCCTGCCAGCCCCCGCGCGTCCGCCAGCCGCATCCCCCTTGCATGGCGGGGGACGCATCGCCGCACACCCACCACCCCCGCGAGGGGCCGGTGGCAGCACGTCGAGTACCGAACCCCGGCGCCATCACGCGGCTAGCACACTCGCCGACAAATTCAGCACCAATAGCACGCAGGTGCATATCCACGCCCATGGAAGCGATCACGAAACTCCTGGTCTTTCCCTCGGGTTCGGCAATGACCTGGGACTCGACAGCCACCCTTTTCGCAACCACATGGCCAGCGACCTGCTGAAATATACTGCTCTTGGCGGAGAATACTTCGCGCCTCCACTGCGCGTTCCCGAGGGGTTCTGGCCAGGACTCGGCGTATGCGCTTGCCCGGACGCCGTCATATTTCTCCCTGTGTACGATTGCCCGTGCACGAACGGTTCTCCAAGGGCGGTGCAAGAGACATGAACTCCCCGGCACCGAGCGCCGTTCCGCCCGACGGTTGGGCACCCGGATACCACTCCTTGCGCCGGATTCACCGGAGCAGGTCATCCGAGCTGTACACCGCTGTACGCGCAACGGGTGGCATGCAGGCTGTGCTCAAGGTACTCCTGAACCCCGACACAGCCACGGAACACATCACGACCCTTCAGACGCTCAACGGCAACCAGGGGATGCCCCCGCTTCTCGACCTGGGTCGCACTACCTCTGGACAGCACTTCCTCGTGCTGCCCCTGTATCCGGCAGGCTCTTGCGGCCAGGTGCTGGGAAACTCCGGTCCATTCTCACTGGCACAGGCCGTCGCCGTGGGGCGAAGCATCGGGCCGGCCCTGACCGCCATGCACGGCCATGGCCTGGTGCACAACGCCGTCGCTCCCGAAAACATCCTGGCGGGCAGCATGTCCCTGCTGACCGGTTTCGGGGCGGTCATCCGAAGCGGTGACTCGGGCATCAAGGTGCGTGGGCGTGAGTCCTTCTTCCACGCACCTCCTGAAGCGCTCCGCGGCGCCCGTCTCACACCCGCATCGGACGTCTACCGGCTCGCATCGACGATCTGGACACTACTCATCGGCAGGACACCCTTTGCCAGTGAGGGAGGAGAGCCGCTTACCGACCAGGCGTACGCCGAGCGAGTACTTGCCGTAAACGCCCCACCCGTCCCCCGCAGAGACGTCTCGCGAGTTCTGTCCCGGGTTCTTACTCGGGGGATGGCCAAGGATCCCGAAGAACGCTATGCCTCGGCGGTCGACCTTGCCACCGCCCTGGAACGAGCGCGCACCGGGACCCGTACGGGCCCTCATGCCGCGTTTTCGGCCATGCGGACCGCTGAACCGCCCACAGGAGTAAGCGGCAACTCAGCCACGGACGGCCCCGCACATCCCCCCGACTCTAGTCGCGGCAACCCAGCCGACCCCCCGCACACACCCTGGGAAAGCGCGCCTACTCCTCGAGAGGCAGCTCGGGCGCCCCAGGACAGTGCCCCTGGTAGTGCCTCGGCACATCGGCAGAGCGCACCGCCGTCCCGAGTGGGCACCCCCGCGCCGCGACAGAGCACGCCTGATGACCCGTACGGACCGCCGCCCAACGAAGCTCTGAGGCGGCAGGGCAACCCCGGTTCTCGGGGCGAACACGCTCCGACGCCGCGCGCAGCCGAAGCTGCTCCGGCGGTGCCCGACAGCGTGGACCAGCAGGTAGTCGAATCAGCCCCCGCCCAGTGGGCCAGTCTGGTTGGTTGGGCGGGCGGCATGGACACGAGCCTGTCCGAGAATGACTCGTCAGCAGAGGATCCCCCGTTCGACGAGGACAGGGCTTGGGACCGACTCGACCAGGGACCGCACTGGCGCAAGCACCTCAACATCGCGGTCGCCGCGGTCAGCATCACGGCATTCTCCATCACCACCGGAATCGTGGCAGCACTTGAGCCAACGGCTCCCGCTCTGGCCTCAAACGAATCCGAGGAGGAGGCCGAGGCTGCCGAGCCGGAGGAGGAGACCGCCGACGTCACGGTGGAGCCCTCGCCGCTGCCCGCGGTCGACCCTGCCTCCGAGATCGCGCTCGAGGACACCCTCAGCGCGGTCACCCTCACCTGGGCGGACCACACCGGTGGCACGGGGTCCTACTTCGTGCTGGGCGGGCCTCAGGGCCACGATCCGGTCACCCTGGCCCGGACCGGGGCCGGTGCGGTGACGGCGCAGGTCCCCACGGACGACACCAACGCGGAGTACTGCTTCACGGTCGTCGCCGTCGACGGCGGCTCCGCGCCCGCTGGCGAGGTGTGCACCACCCGTGCGGCGGACCGGGCCGAGGCCGAGCGTCTGGCCGAGGAGGAAGCCGCGGAGGAGGAAGAAGACGAGGACGACGAGGACGCAGACGACGCCGATCCGTCACCGTCACCGGACGCCGATGACTGAGTGCCGCCGCCGTTCCCGGAGCCGGGGCTGGATAACGTGAGGAATCGGGAGAACCGCGGCGACCTCTCCGCTATCCCACCTCTCGAACACACCCCACACCCCCGAAAGGCGTATCCATGCGGCGCTCTCTCGCCTTGGCTTCGGCCGTGTGCTTGCTCGCCGTGACGGCCTGTGACGACTCCAACGGCTCCGCCGACGAGGCTCCGGAGAGCGTGGAGGACCTCGCCGACGACGGGCTGGTCGGGTTGGCGCTGCTCCACCGGGGTTTCGAGGGCGGCGATCCGGAGACCGACCAGGTGCTGGTCTTCCACGACCCCGAGTCCGGGGCACCGATCCAGCGGATCGACCTGCCCGACGGGGCCGTGGACCCGATGGCCGAGGACGTCCCGGCCCACCAGCGGTTCTCCGAGGACTGGCAGCACTTCGCCTTCGTGACCCAGGAGCCCAACGCCCTGCATGTGGCGGTCCTCAGCGACCCGGAGGAGGCCGAGGAGGCCGAAACCGGCGCAGGGGAAGAGGGGGCCGAGGGATTCGAGACCGAGGAGTTCTCCTACCAGCCCGTCGAGACCATCCAGGCTGGCCAGGACGAGGCCCTGTCCGATCCGGTGGTCCACGGTGAGCGGCTCTGGTTCACCTCCGCTCAGGGCGAGGGTCAGCCGCCGCAGGTCATGTCGGTGCCGCTGGACGCACCCACCGGCACACCCAACCAAGAGGGGAGCCTCCCCCTCGGGGAGGGGCAGCGGCCCAGCGACTGGGCGCTCACCCCGGACGGTGCCCTGCACATCCGCGACAGCGTGCCGACCGAACCGGTGGCCGGCGGCGAGGGCGACCTCGTGGTCCGGTCGACCGACGACACCGTCGTCAACGCCACCCTCAACACCGGCGGCGAGCAGTGGCAGACCTTCGACGAGGCCCCCGTGTGGGGCGGCGGGACCGCACTGCTGCGCCCAGACGCCGACGGCGACGACGGATCCAACGGCGCCTACCTGCTGACCGTCGAGGACCAGGGGCACACGGCGACCCGGATCCTGGAGGACGAGGACAGCCCGGTGGTGCAGTTCGCCCCCGCGGAGGAGCGCGACGCGCTCCTGATCCAGACCGAGGAGGGCTGGTTCCGGGCGGAGCTGGACGAGGGTGGGGCGGACGGTACCGAGGAGGCCTTCCCCCGGTACCACGACGCGTCCATGGACGGGTGGCCCTTGGCCGTGCGCTGGTCCCAGGAGCCTCCCGCCGAGGCCAGCGAAGAACCCTCCGAGCAGCCCAGCCCTTAACCCCCTCGGCGGCCTCGGCGGCCCCGACCAGGCCCCGGCGGCCCCGCCTGGGCCACGCGTCCCGGGTCCGCGGCGTCCGGGGTTTCCGTCACGCTCCGCAGTGTGACGTGGGCCGTTTCACCCCGGGGCGTGCTCCGATAGCGTTGGCGGGCTTGAACTGCACGCTTGTTCGGGGGGCGCCCGTTGTCCGGGGTCATCGTCGGGTTCGGAGTCATCACCAGCATCGTCGTCATCGGCTACATGCTCGGGCGCCTTCCGCTCCTCGGCCCCGGGGCGACGGAGGTCCTCACCCGGCTGGCCTTCTACGTGGCCAGCCCCGCGCTGCTGTTCACGATCCTCACCGACACCGACCTGTCCGTCCTGCTCTCGGCGCCGGTCCTCGTCAGTGTGCTGAGCGTGGTGGTCGTCGCCCTGGTCTTCCTCGTGGTCGGGGTCATCCGACGATGGGGTGTCGGGCGCACCACCGTGGGAGTTCTGGGGTCCTCGTACGTCAACGCGGGCAACCTCGGCATCCCCATCTCCGCCTACGTCCTCGGTGACGCCACCCTGGTCGCGCCCATCCTGCTGTTCCAGCTCCTGGTGCTCGCACCGGTAGCACTGACCGTGCTCGACCTGAACAACGGCAGTGCACGGGGCTTCTGGCCGGTGGTCCGCCGCTCACTGGGCACCCCCGTGCGCAACCCGGTGGTGATCGCGTCGATCGCCGGGGTCGCGGTCTCCGCCTCCGGCTGGGTCCCGCCCGCGCCCCTCATGGAGCCGTTCGAACTGATCGGCGGCATGGCCGTCCCGGCGATGCTGCTGGCCTTCGGAATCTCCCTGCACGGCAGCGCCGTCCCGGGGCGCGGCGGCCCCGACCAGGTCCCGGTGCTGTTCGCCGTGGCCCTGAAATCTGTGGGCCAACCCCTGGCCGCGTGGGCCCTGGGTGCCCTGGTGTTCGGGCTGGAGGGCGCCACCCTGTTCTCCGTGGTGGTCCTGGCCGCCCTGCCCACCGCCCAGAACGTGTTCAACTACGCGGCCCAGTACCGGACCGGCGACATCCTGGTGCGCGAGGTGGTCCTGCTGACGACGATCCTCACCATCCCGGTCCTGTTCACGGTCACCTTCCTGCTCGGGTAGTCCTGCCCGGCCCAGGCCACCCGTGGGGGCGTGCCCGCACCACCCGTGCGTGCGCACCCCCACTGGCGACTACAGCTGGCTCCACCGCGAAGACGGTCGCGGAGGCCAGTGTGCCCGGGAGTCGGGATTTCTAGCGTTGTCGGTGTACACAGCCACCACCCCCGGGAGCCCGGAATGCACCAGCGTCCCTCGGTGGTCAGCGCCTGTCTGGCCACCGCATTCGCCCTCGCCCTCCCCCTGGGTGCGGCCCCCGCCAGCGCGGGTGTCCCAGGCACGGCCGTGCAGGGGGCCGGCCCACCAGTACCCGCCGGTCCGCCGGAACCGGGCGCCGCACAGGAGTTCGTCGACGAACGGGTGCCCGAGCTGCTGGCCGAGCACGGCGCCCCCGGGGTGATGGTGTCGGTGGTCGCCGACGGCGAACCCCTCGCCTCCGGCGCGCACGGGGAGGCCGACCTCGCCGAGGGGACCCCCATGGACGCGGAGGCCCACTCCTTCCCCACTGCCTCGGTCGCCAAGTCCTTCACCGCCCTCTCGGTGCTCCAGCTCGCCGAACAGGGCGAGGTGGACCTGCACGGGGACGTCAACACCTACCTGCCCGAGGAACTGCGGATCCCGGACACCCTCCCCGAGCCGGTCACCCTGCACCACCTGCTCACCCACACCCCCGGCTTCGACGAGCGGACCGACTCCGACGATCCCGAGGACGTCGAGAACCACCGGGGCCTCGAGGAGTTCCTGCGCGACAACACACCGGAGCGCATCTTCCCGCCGGGCGAGCGCTCCGCCTACTCCAACTACGGGACCGGCCTTGCCGGGTTCGTGGTCCAGGAGGTCAGCGGGGTGCCGTTCGAGGAGTACGTCGAGCGGAACCTGTTCGCGCCGCTGGGCATGCACGGCACGGAGTTCGGTCAGGTCCACGAACTCGCCGACGAGCACGCCCTGGTCACCGGGCACCTGCCCGACGGGTCCGCGGCCGAGCAGGAGCACATACCGCTGTCGTCGGCCGGGGCCGCGGTGACCACCGGCGCGGACATGGACCGGTTCATGCTCGCCCTCCTCAACGGCGGCGAACTGGACGGGGAGCGGGTACTCAGCCCCGAGTCGGTCGACATGATGCTGGACCGCCAGTTCGAGTACCACCCGGACGGCACCGCCATGGGTTACGGCACCTACGAGTGGCGGACCGGGCCTCCCCGGGGGGTGGGCCACGGCGGCGACCTGGAAGGGCTCCACCTGGGCTATCTGCTCCTGCCGGAGCTGGACACCGGGGTATTCGTCGCGGTCAACGGCGACGACGGGGACCCCGAGGCGGCGGCGAGCCCCCTCCACGACCTGCGCTTCACCCTCCTGGACGCCTTCGCCGACGAGTTCGGCCCGGCCGAACCCGTCCCGGCCGAGGCCGACCCCGGGTCCGACCTGGGCGCCTACACCGGCACGTACATCACCACCCGGCGCGCCGCTGAGGGGGTCGACCAGATCGTCACGCTCTTCGACAACATCACGGTGCGCGACGCGGGCGACGGGTCCCTGCGGGTCCGGGGCGCCGTCGTCGCCGAGCAGCGCTGGCTCCCGGTCGGCGACGGAGTGTTCGCCGCGGAGAACGGCGGTGACCAGATGGTCTTCGACGTCGAGGACGGTCGGGCCGAGGCCGTGTACATGGCCGCCAACCCCACCAGCGGCTACGACCGCACCGGGCTGCTCACCAGCCCCGTCACCCAGCTGGTCATCGTCGCCGTCGCCCTGCTGGTCCTGCTCAGCGGCACCGTCCAGCTCCGCCGCCCCCGGGGCGGGGCGCGCATCACCGCGGCCGTGTCCGGTTCTCTCACCGCGCTGTCCTGCCTGGTCGCCGTCGGGCTGCTCGCCTACGCGGTCCTCGACCTCAACCGGATGCGGGACTGGATCACCGGCGATTCGATCGTCCTGGCCCTGCCCTTGGCTGTGGCGGTCCCCCTCACCCTGGCCACCGCGGGCTTCGCGGTCACCGCCTGGGTGCGGGGCTGGTGGGGGACGGCCCGCCG
The DNA here is from genome assembly GCF_054777395.1 of Nocardiopsis oceani. Classification (NCBI taxonomy): domain Bacteria; kingdom Bacillati; phylum Actinomycetota; class Actinomycetes; order Streptosporangiales; family Nocardiopsidaceae; genus Nocardiopsis; species Nocardiopsis oceani. Next base: position 20,521 of record NZ_BAAHAR010000036.1, on the reverse strand, counting down.
TATCCACTACTCGCTCCTGCCCGTGGCCGCGCTCGCCGTCATCGCGGTCGGCGCCCAGTACCACCTGGTCTGGCCCCTGGGCTGAGTCCCGTGAGCTTCAGAGACCCCGCGGCCATCAGAAAACCCGGGGTCAATGGTTGGTCAGCCCCCGAGGGAGGGAACACTCATCTGTAGGGCCCGTCCCCACCCCCTTGAGGGACGGGCCCGTCCACGTGTCAGCGGTCCTGCATGCCGGGCAGCGCCCCAGAACATGCGCCACCGCCCCGAAGCAACGTAAAAGGGCCGGTGCGACCCGGGCGGATCAACCCGCCGTCGTCGCACCGGCCCTTCGCTCTTCGTCGAACCGGGTGTTCTACCCCCAGGCCAGAGCGGTCAGCTCCGGGTCCTCGAGGGCGGTGCCGATGTCGCGCAGCACCTTCGAACCCAACTCGCCGTCGACTAGCCGGTGGTCGAAGGAGAGGGACAGGGTCGTCACCTTGCGAACCGTCAGCTCACCCTCGTGGACCCACGGCATGTCGCGGATCTGCCCGAAGGCGAGGATGGCGGCCTCACCCGGGTTGATGATCGGCGTACCGGCGTCCACTCCGAACACGCCGACGTTGGTGATGGTGATGGTGCCGCCGGACATGTCGGCCGGGCTGGTCTTGCCCGTACGCGCGGTGTCCGTCAGCGCCTTCAGGGACCCCGCGAGCTCCGGGAGCGTCTGGGCGTCGGCGTCCTTGATGTTGGGCACCACCAGACCCCGCTCGGTGGCGGCCGCGATGCCCAGGTTCACGTAGTTCTTGACCACGATCTCCTGGCTCTCCTCGTCCCAGGAGGCGTTGACCTCCGGGTGGCGGCGAACCGCCATGAGCAGGGCCTTGGCCACCAGCAGCAGCGGCGACACCTTGACGTCGGCGAAGTCGCGGCGCTCGCGCAGGCGGGCCACGGCGTCCATCGTCTTGGTGACGTCGACCTGGAGGAACTCGGTGACGTGCGGCGCGGTGAACGCGCTGTTCACCATGGCGGCGGCGGTGTGCTTGCGCACGCCCTTGACGGGGATGCGCTGTTCGCGGGCCGTGCGGTCCGGCGCGGGCGCGGCCTGCTGCGCCGTGGCTGCCGCAGCTGGGGCCGCGGCCGGGGCCTGGGCGGCATCGACCGCCGCGTGCACGTCCTCGCGGGTCACGATCCCGCCGCTGCCCGTGGGCTCGACGGTCGCCAGGTCCACCCCGAGGTCCTTGGCGAGCTTGCGCACCGGCGGTTTGGCCAGCGGGCGGCCCGAGGCGGGCGCCGGTCCCGCGGGTGCCGCCAGGACACCGGGGGTGTTGGCGGGTGCGGGCTCGCTGAGCTTGGGCGGCGGTGCGGACACCGGGGCCGCGGGGGCCGGGGCCGAAGGGGTCGGGCGGCGGCGGGCGCGGCGCTGTGTGGACGCCGCCTTCTCGCCGTAGCCCACGAGGGGCTTCTCCCGGTCCTCGGTCTCCTCGGTGCCCGCGGAGGCACCGCTGTCCGCCGCGCCGGAACCGCCGGTGCCGTCGTCCACGGTGATGATCACCGAGCCGACCTCCACCGTCTCGCCTTCGGCGGCGAACAGCTCCTTGACCGTGCCCGAGAAGGGGCAGGGCAGCTCGACGACGGCCTTGGCGGTCTCGATCTCGCAGATCATCTGACCGTCGGTGACCTCGTCGCCCGGCTTGACATACCAGGTGAGGAGCTCGGCCTCGACCAGGCCCTCACCGACGTCGGGCAGTTTGAACGCGTGCACGCCGTCGACCGCGGGCGTGCTCTTCTGAATCGCCATGTCTTGCGGTTACCCCGATCTAGTACGCGAACGCCCGGTCGACCCCGTCAAGGACGCGGTCCAGGTCCGGCAGGTAGTGCTCCTCCAGCCTGGACTGCGGGTACGGGGTATCGAACGCGGCCACGCGGATGACCGGCGACTCCAGGTGGTAGAAGCACTCCTCCGTGACCCGGGCGGCGATCTCCGCGCCGGGCCCGCCGGTGAAGGGCGCCTCGTGTGCGACGACGAGGCGGCCGGTGCGGCGCACCGACTCGTTGACGGTCGGGTAGTCGATCGGCGCGAGCGAGCGCAGGTCGATGACCTCGATGGAGTGGTCGGTGTCGGCCTCGGCCGCCTGCAGGGCGGTCTTGACCATCGGGCCGTAGGCCAGCAGCGTGCAGTCGGTGCCGGGCCGCGCGATCCGGGCGGCGCCCATCGGGGCGGCTTCCTCGATGGGGGCGTCGGTGTCGACCTCGGACTTCTCGTAGTAGCGCCGCTTGGGCTCCAGGAAGATGACCGGGTCGTCGGAGCGGATGGCCTGCTGGATCATCCAGTAGGCGTCCTCCGGGTTGGCGACGGTGACCACGCGCAGGCCCGCGGTGTGCTGGAAGTAGGCCTCGATGGACTCGCTGTGGTGCTCCACCGCGCCGATGCCGCCACCGTAGGGGATGCGCATGACGACGGGGACGCTGAGCTTGCCCGCCGAGCGGCGGCGCATCTTGGCGAGCTGGGTGAAGGTCTGGTTGGCGGCGGGGAAGAAGAACCCGTCGAACTGGATCTCCACCACGGGTCGGTAACCGCGCAGCGCCATACCGATGGCGGTGCCGACGATGCCGGACTCGGCCAGCGGGGTGTCGATGACCCGGTCGGCGCCGAAGTCCTTGTGCAGGCCGTCGGTGACCCGGAAGACACCGCCGAGCTTGCCGACGTCCTCGCCCATCATGAGGACCTTGGAGTCGTGCTCCATCGCGGCGCGCAGGCCGGCGTTGATGGCCTTGCCGATCGTGAGGTTGGTGCCCATGGCCTAACGGCCCCCTTCCGCGCCGACGCCCTCGAAGGAGGACAGGTACTCGGCGAACTCGGACCGCTGCTGGTCGATGTGGACGTTGGGATCCGCGTAGACCTCGTGGAAGATGTCCAGCGGCTCGGGGTCGGGCATCGAGCGGCACTGGGTGCGCACCATCTCGCCGACCTTGTCGGACTCCTCGTCGACCCGGGCGAAGAAGGCCTCGTCGGCGAGGCCGCCCTGCTCCAGGTAGCGGCGCACGCGCAGGATCGGGTCCTTGGCCTTCCACTCGTCGAGCTCGGCGGAGTCGCGGTAGCGGGTGGGGTCGTCGTTGGTGGTGTGGGCGCCCATCCGGTAGGTGAACGCCTCGACCAGCGTGGGCCCGTTTCCGGTACGGGCGTTGTCCATGGCGACGCGGGTGACCGCGAGGCAGGCCAGGACGTCGTTGCCGTCCACCCGCACGCCCGGGAAACCGAAGCCGGCGGCGCGCTTGTAGATCGGTACGCGGGACTGCCGGTCCGGGGACTCGGAGATCGCCCACTGGTTGTTCTGGCAGAAGAAGACCACCGGGGCATTGTTCACCGAGGCGAAGTTGAACGACTCGTTGGTGTCGCCCTGGCTGGTGGCCCCGTCGCCGAAGTAGGAGATGACGGCCGTGCCGTCCTCGCCGACGGCGCCGTCACGCTGGACGCCCATGGCGTAGCCGGTGGCGTGCAGGGCCTGGCTGCCGATGACGATCGTGTACAGGTGGAAGCCGTGCTCGTGGGGGTCCCAGCCCCCGTTGGTGACTCCGCGGAACATGCCGAGCAGTTCCTTGGGTTCGATGCCGCGGCACCAGGCCACGCCGTGCTCGCGGTAGGAGGGGAACGCCATGTCGTCGGCGCGCAGTGCTCGGGCGGAGCCGATCTGTGCGGCTTCCTGGCCCAGGAGTGAGGCCCACAGGCCCAGTTCGCCCTGGCGCTGCAGGGAGACGGCCTCGGTGTCGACCCGGCGAACCAGAACCAGGTCGCGGTACAGCTCGCGGATCTCCTCAGCTGAGATGTCCAGGGGGTAGTCGGGGTGCTCGCTGAGCTCCCCTTCCGGCGTCAGGAGCTGGATGAGCTCCGGTTCTTCGTGCGCGGCGATGTCCGACACGTCGCTCCTCGGGTTCTCGGGGCCGGCTTCGCGTGGGTGAACGCTGGCCGACCGTTTAACGGCCCACGCGCGCTCCCAGGGTGGCGGGATGGCGTGGGCAGTCCTTCCCACATCGTGACAGAAGTCACCGAGGGAAGCGCAAGCCCCCAACGACACCTTTTACGCTCCACCGCCCATGCTCCCGGACCGGTGACCAGGGCTGATAGCAGGGGTTCCTAGTATTTACAAGGTCTTCCAACTACTTTATGACAACTTGTCCGCAACGGGCGGGTAGACCACAGACCGGAGCTCCGACGCGGGGCACCACGAACTTCCCTCGAACCTGCGCGCATCGATTGCGGCCGACTGGCTTCCCGCTTCGCCTACGGACTTGGGGCGACCCTGAGTCTGAGCCGTTCCGCGAAGTCGGGCACTCCCGCCTTGTTCAGGGCTCCGGCGAGATCTTCAGGGGTCCTCGGCGGGCGGCGCTTCTCAGCGGCCATGCGCACGACTGTCTTGGTGACCTCGTCCGGCAGTTCTTCGAACAACTGACAGAGGTAGGTGTCGGGATCGATGACCCTGAGCCCGAGTTCAGCCAGGGAAGCGCTTGGGAAGTCGGCCAGGTTCCAAGTGAGGACGGACTGTGCCCGTCCCGCCAGTGCCGCCGCCATGTGGTGTCGATCGTCCGGGTCTTCGCCCGGCATGGTCGGACTCAGGTGTGCGTAATGCTCCTCCGGCACACAGCCTTCGGGAAAGTACTCCCTGACCGCGGAGGTGATCGCTTCAGCAGAAGCGGGCGAGCGCCGGTGCTCGCGCACGATGACTCGCTGCCATTCCGCGAGGAGCCTTTCTGTCCAGATGACCTCGTGGACCATGTCCTCAGTCAAGGCCAGGAGCAGGTCCATGACCGAGAAGGGGAAGAGCACATTGGTGTCGGCGAAAACACGCGCCATGCGTGACCTGTCATTCAGTACGGGAGATCGGCGGACTCGACTGCATCGACGATCCTCCGTCTCCCTTCCCGCCGCCTCTCCCGCCTGGCCTGGAACTCCAAGACGTCTTCAAGCCGAACCACCCGGTGGCGACTACCGGGCAGATACTCCGAAGGGATTGTTCCCTCATCCAGCAAGCGAGCGACGAACGGCCTGGACAGCCCCAACATCTCCGCGGATTCCGCGGGGGTCAGAGTGGTCTCAGCGGCCAACACCCGGACCGAGTGCCCGACCGAAAGCTCACCGGCCAGAGCCAGCAGCGCCCTGACCAACGCTTCGGACAGCGGGAGTTCCCTCCCGTCGGCCAGCTTCAGAGCCAACTGTGACTCCTCACCCACTCCTCTCATCAGCTTCTGGGCGGCAGACCGGTCTTCGGCGTCAGGCTCGATCCTGGGGGCGTCACTCAGCACACTCGCTCGAACCATCACGACCCCTTCCGTCGGCATATCTGAAATAAGTGTAACCGATATGCCAGGGGTAGGCCGCGTGCACGCGGGCCGCGCCGGGCCCCGCACACCGGTGTGACCTTCCGGATGGATCCTGGCCGGCCACGAGGTAGCCGACCCTACGGTGGGGCTCGTGGTGGCCAGCCGGGCCCGACCCCTCAGAGCTCCAGGCTCTGCGCAGAAGGGCTAAAGCGTTGCGCTTGCTTCGCTTATTGCGGATAATTCGATTACAGGTTGGGTATCTGTCTCTCAAAGGAGCGAGGAGGGATCATGGCCGTGTTGTCTTCGCACCCGGATGCCAAGCAGATCGAAGCAGCTGGGAGCGCCCTGCCCCGGATCCGTCGCTATCTGGACGAACACCCAGAGGCGTTGACCCCGGTTCCGGTGACCGTCGAGGAGAGCCGGGAGGAGCTGTTGCTCCCGCGAGCCGCGGTCGAGCTCCTGGTCAGCGTCCTCACCCACATGGCGGCCGGACGCGGGGTCTCGATCGTTCCGGAGCACGCCGAGCTGACGACTCAGCAAGCAGCAGACATGCTCAACGTCTCGCGGCCCCACCTGATCGGCCTGCTGCAAGCCGAGGAGATCGAGTACCGCAAGGTGGGTACTCATCGGCGTGTACGGGCCGCGTCCCTCATGGAGTACATGCGCAGAGACGACCAGCGCCGCCGCGAGGCCGCCGATGAACTGTCTGCGATGAACCAGGAACTCGGCCTGGACTGAGATGGCCTTCGTCGTCATCTACGATGCCAACGTCCTGTACCCCAACACGCTCCGGGATCTCCTGATCAGTGCGGCCGAGGGCCAACTCGGTAGCCGACCACTGGAAAGCCGAACCACTCGATCGTGCGGGACCCCAGGTGCATAGAGTGGCTGTGCGTACGCCCTTGCCACCTCAGGCACCAAGGATCCCGAAGCGGAGGCGCCATGGTCCAGCACTCAGGCCCGGACGACGACTCTGCCGCCTATGTGAAAGCCCGACGTTCCGGTGACCCCGACCCCTGGAGCGCGCAGGGGCGCCGCGCCGCCCAGCGCCTGCTCGAAGTGCGAGAACTCGAAGCCCCCGCCGAAGTCGCCGAAGCCCTCGGTGTGCAACGTGTGGTGGTACGTCGCAGACTGATGCTCTTCGACGACGTCCCGGTGGAGCTCACAGACTCCTACTATCCCCTGACCATAGCCGCGGGCACCGCACTGGCAGAGGAGCGCAAAGTGCGCGGCGGCGCCGTCACCCTTCTGGCCGAACTCGGGCACGTCGCCCACGAGGTATTCGAGGACGTGTCTGCGCGGCCGGTCAGCGGGGAGCAGGCTAGCGCTCTGGGGCTTCCAGCCAGCAGCACGGCCCTCGTGCTCGCTCGGGTGAGTCGGGACAACAACGGTCGTCCCTTCGAGATGTCCCACATGGTCATGCGCCCGGAGGGGCGCCACCTCCGCTACCGGTGGGTGGTCGAGTAGAAATGGCACGCAACGAAGACACCCGCCCCAGACACCAGCAGATCGCCGCAGAGCTGCGTGCGGCGATCATGTCGGGCGATCTGCCGCCAGGGAAGCGCCTTCCCACCACCCAACAGCTTATGACCAGATACGAGGTCACCAGTCAGACCGTCCAGCGCACACTCCAGGTACTCAAGACAGAGCGGTTCGTCTACGGAAAACCCGGTGTGGGGGTATTCGTCCGCACCGATTCACCCCTTGGGGTCCGGATCGCCTCCTATCTCGGTTCACCCGAGCCGGGGGACGCTCATCCCTGGCTGGATCGCGCCAGGGAAAGGGGACAGAAAGGCTCTTCGACACTTCTCAGCGTGGCCCGGGTCGAGCCACCCGGCCAGATCATGGAAGCCCTCGCACTGGAGCCCGGTGAACGCGCGGTGCTTCGCCACCAGTTGCTGTTGCTGGACGGTGAGGCGGCCGAACTCGTCTGGAACTACTATCCGCTGAGCACCGCCGAAGGCACACCCCTGGAGCGCAGATCCCGCATCCGTGGCGGTTCTCCGGCCCTACTCACCGAACTGGGTTTCCCCCCGCGAGAGCACATCGATCACGTGTCGGTCCGCCTCTCGACCACCGAAGAGTTCGAGGCGCTCGAACTACCCGAGGATGTCCCGGTCCTACGGACTCTGCGCACCGTCTTCTCCGACGGGGGTCGTCCCGTGGAGGCCTCTGTCCTGGTCAAGGCCGGCCATAGGTTCGAGTTGGTGTACCGGAACGGCATCTCCTAGTTCGACCCCAGCTCGGAACGCCCTTCCCATCGACGCACAACCTTACTGGTTTAGGTAGTAATGTAGAACGGTAGAACCTTTCTGGGACCACCCCCTACCCCAGGAGCCGCGCCGTGTTGGAAGACTTCGAACGCACGAGGATCGCCGACTACTTCACCCAGACGATCACCGGCACCACACGCGCAAGCAAAGCCGGTTCCGTGGTAGTCACCCACCTGCTGCCCGAACGCCCCGTCTTCCTAGACGCGCTCGCGCGCATCACCGAGCTGCGTGCCGTGCTCCCCAAGCCCAAGAGCGTCGACACCGCGGCCCGCGATGAGGTAGGAGAACGTTGGCGCTGTGACCGCCTGGACCGCACGGCGTTCGCTTCGCCTGAGAAAGTCCTCGCGTATCTGGAGTCCAGGGCGCCGGGTGAGCGTCTGGTCCTGCTCGACGTGGGCGGCTACTTCGCACCGGCACTACCGCACGTGTGCGACCAGTTCTCCGGGCAGATCCTGGGGGTGGTGGAAGACACTGAGAACGGACACCGTCGCTACTTGGAGCACAGCAAGCCACCATGCCCCGTCTACAGTGTCGCCCGTTCTCCGCTCAAGGCCCCCGAAGACTTCCTCGTCGGTCAGTCGGTGGTCTTCTCTACGGAAGCCCTGATCCGCTCGCGCGGCGACATTCTCTACGGCCGCGGAGCGACCGTCATCGGTTTCGGGAAGCTGGGCTCCTCCGTCGCGCACATGTTGCACGCACGCAACGTCCGGGTAACTGTCTACGACACCGACCCAGTCAAGCTCACACACGCCCTGTCCCAGGGCTTCCACACCGCGCCCACTCTTCACACGGCCTTGCGGGATGCGGGAATCGTGATCGGCGCGACCGGCAATCTCGCTCTGCGGCGCTCGGATTTCGAACGTATCCCCAACGGTGCCTACATCGCTTCGGTGACCTCTTCCGATGACGAGATGGAACTTGCCGTGATCCAAGCCGCTTACACACGGGAGGAGATGGGTCCGAACGTCGTCCGTTACTCGCGGACCGGACACTACTTCTACGTTCTCAACGACGGCAATGCGGTTAACTTCCTGCACGGTGCCAGCGTGGGAGCGTTCATCTTCCTGGTACAGGCCGAGATCCTGGCGGCGGTGGCTCTCCTCACCGATCACGAACACGAGGCGGGACACCACGAACTTCCCTCGAACCTGCGCGAATCGATTGCGGCCGACTGGCTCTCGCACTTCACTGGAGCACTGTGAGCATTCCGAACTCCCACATCCGAAGCGTTCTCAACAGCTACCTGGACCGGTTCCGTGAGGAGACCGAAGGCGCGCACCTGCTGAAGCAGGCCCTGGAGTCCGACCATGAACTCGGTTCCCGCAAGGAGTTCCGTATCGGACACGCGACCGCGGGTGCGGTCGTCATCGGCCACCGGGACCGGGTCCTGCTGATCCACCACAACGCTCTGCGCACCTGGTTGCTGCCCGGAGGCCATTTGGAACCGGAAGACGGCGACCTTCAGGAGGCGGCGCGGCGTGAGCTATCCGAAGAGACCGGCCTCTCCCCGGACAAGGTCACGGCGGTCGACCCGCGGGTCCCTGTGGACCTGGACATCCACCGGATCCCGGAGAACCCGGCCAAGGGCGAGCCCGAGCACTGGCACTTCGATTTCCGCTACCTCTACCGGACCGAGGAGACCGAGGTCAGCCTCCAGGCCGAAGAGGTCGGTGACCACGCCTGGCGCTTCCCGGCCGACTTGCCCTCCGAACGCCTGACCGCCAAGGTGTCCCTGCACCTGGCCGCACTCTGACCGAGGTCCGGGACGTCCCCCGCCCGTGGCCGCACCGGGCCCCTGTGCTGCCGGTGCGGCCTTTCGGGTGGGTTCTGGTGGTCAGGCCAGGAAGGCGAGCAGGTGCTGGCCCACAGCCCCGGCCACGGCAGCGAAGACGTAGCCGGTCACGAGGTGGCCGATCCGGCGGCGGGGCTTGCGGTGGCTGGCCGGGCGGCGCGGGAGGTCCGACCTGCGCGGAAGCGGCGCAGGCGGCACGTATTCGCGGCGGGGTTGCGGGACCGGCACGGGACGGCGGGCAGGCTCGGCGTCCCGGTCGGGTTCGCGGGCCGGTTCCGGGGCGGGCGCCGGTTCCGGGGCGGGCGCCGGTTCCGGGGCGAGGTCAGGGCGGCGGTCCTGGCGCCAGCAGGACTCCGGGGGTGCGGGGCTCCGCATCCACGCGGGAAGGTCCCCGTGAGTGAAGCGGCGCCGCAGCCGGGGCGTGTCGGGCATACGCGCGAGGAGTTCACGCTCCCTCGGGGTACGGCCCAAGGAGACCAGGGGCGGAAGCGGCTCGGGCCCCGCACCGGTCAAGGCGCGCGGGTCCGGGCGCGGGTCCGGGCGGCTTCCCGGGCGGTTTCCCGGGGTGTGCGGGGTGCGGCTGAAACGGCGGCCCCGAGGCGCATCCAGGACCCGGCGCAGGTCCAGGGGTATCGTCGCGGTGCTCATCGCCCACCCCCGCACACACAGACGGCGGCCCCGGCACTGGAGGTGTCGGCGGATATGCCTGCGGCGGGCGTGGGGAAGGTGAACTCGGCCCACAGCACCGTGCCCAACACGGCCAGCGATTCCGGGTCGGCCCAGCGCTGGGTGCCCCACTCCCCCGCCAACTGGTGGATGAGCAGCAGACCCCGCCCGGACTCGGCCTGCTCCCACTCCAACAGCGAACACCGCTGGGGCGGCAACATCGGACGGGCATCCAGAGGCCCGTCGTCGATCACCGACAACCGCAGGGTGGTCTCGCTCCCCATGACCACCGGGGTGGAGAGCATCCGCACCACCGTGCCACCGGGACGCTGAGAGCGCGAGTGGGTGAGCGCGTTGGCGAACACCTCGCTCGCGCACAGCTCCACGTCCTCGCGCAGGCGCCTGGGCACCCCGGCCAGGGTTGCCAGGTCAGAGCGCAGATCCGCACGAAAGCGGGGGCAGGCCTCGGGAGTTCCGGGGTAGTGGCGGGCCTCCCATCGCCGCCCAGGGTAGGCGGGGGTGGGTATCTGAGGGACAATAGACACGTCGGCAACTCCTGTTCGAGGGGTGGTTGTCGGCCTGGCCCCGGGGGTGCTGCTACACCCGCCGGGGTTTCGTATGTCTTGCCGGTTCCGGCACACGGGAGAACTTGCAGAAGGAGCCTCTGCCGTAGAGCGCAAACGGGGAGAGGCCCAGGGGTCGACGGCTGCAGTCAGTGACTCAAGCCTCACCCAGCCAATCAAAAAAGGCAAGTGGCTTAGCTAACTTCCTTAAGAAACTCTGTTAGGCGAGTCCGAAAGCTCCCCATGTGGCATGCTGAAGGCATGACCAGCAAGGCAACGCAGCCGCAGGCCCCTACTGTGGCTCGGTGGGTGCTCGCCCGTGAGCTACGCGGACTTCGAGGTGATCGCTCGTTCACGGGCGTCGCGAAGGCGATCCGTTCGCAGGGTTCGTCTCTCGCCCGTTGGGAGTCCGGCAAGGCAGACGGCCAAGTGCCCGGTGTACACAGCCTGGAGCGCCTGCTCGCGCACTACGAGGTCGGCCCAGAGGAGACTTCGCGCATCATGAAGCTCCGCGAGACCGCGAGGACCCCCGGCTGGTGGCAGGGGCGTGACATCGGCAAGCCCTACGGCACGTTTATCGGCCTCGAAGCCGCCGCTTCCGACATCTCTGCGTACGAAGCACAGATCATCCCCGGGCTACTTCAGACAGCGGACTACACGCACGCTGTTACTCGCGCGGGCTCCGCTCCCGGCCGTGCTTCTGCGGACGACATCGCAGACCGTGTGTCTATTCGGGTGCGCAGGCAGGAAGAATGGGTCGAACGTCGCACACCTCATCTGTGGGCGATCGTTGCTGAGGGCGCGCTGCGTTCACTGGTGGGCGGCCCCAGCGTCATGCACGAGCAACTCCGACACGTCTTGGAGCTGTCCGAGGAGCAGGACATGCTCACGCTCCAGGTGCTCCCCTTCACTACCGGAGCACATGCCGCGATGGAGATCTCGGCCTTCGCTTTGATCGACGTTCCGGACACAGGGCTGTCCACGGTGTATCTGGAGGGCCCAACCGCTGACATCTTCATGGACGACCCACAGGATGTCACCACATATCGCCGCTCGTTCGAACACCTGAGGAAAGCAGCACTGAACAGCCCGGACTCCCGGGCTCTGATCACGGAAATAGTAGAAGGACTACCCGCATGAGCACGAACCTGGAATTCCGCAAGTCGTCCTACAGCGGGGCAAACGGCAACTGCGTCGAGGTGGCTGACACCCCCGCCTTCTCCGCTGTCCGCGACACCCAGAACCGCGAGCTGGCTGCACTGACCTACGGCCCGGCCGAGTGGCGCGCCTTCCTCAGCACCGCCAAGAGCGACCTGGGCTAGCTGGGCAACCCCGAGCGCCGCGGGTGGGGCCCAAGTGGCCCCTGCCCGCGGCGAACCGGATCGGGTCTCTACTGCGTGTCAGTTCCGGCAATGGTCCTCTCATCTCATCTTCCGCACCAGCGGATACCGCACGCTCATCTGGGACAGCCACTTCTGCTACCCACCACGTGACGTCCAGGGTGTCTACACCAGCCACGAGCTGCGCACCCACAGCAGGCGTAGGGTTGGCCACCGTTACCAGGAGCGAGCCATCCGCCGGATCGCCGAGACCCTCATCACCGCTAAGCCCACGATCGGGATCAGCTGCGCTGGGCTCGATGGTCTGGGCCTCAAGTGCCGCTGTGAAGGGGACTGGCCGCGCCCGTTGGTCATCCTCGACTTCTTGTGCAACCAGCCGTGTGCACTGACCCGAACTGGGCATTTTCTGGTCATAATCACTGGGCATTTTCCGGGCATCGTGTTTCACTGGTCACATGACCAAGGAACACCCCGAGCCCGATGGTGACCTCTTGTACTCGTCGTTGGCATCGTTAATCCGCAAAGGCCTTCCTGTAGCTCCGGAAACAGCCAGCCCCTACCTGTTGTCACAGCGCTCCGTCCTAGTACGCGCTAGCGACCCCGCCAGCACCGCTTCCCGAGCCGCTGCCCTGAACACCGTCCTTCGAACGCTGTTGTTGCGCTTCGACGACGCGCGGTACGCCGAGTCGGTGCGCGCCCTGTTCGGCCTTCCCCCCGGAGAGCCGGGGACCACACTCACCAAGCGGCGCGACGCCGCGGCGAAGGTGTGCGGGCACGACGTCGACCACTTCCGCAAGCGCGTTGAGCCCCGGCTCGTCGAGCGGCTCGCATGGTTGCTGTGGCAGGATTCCGAACAGTTCCGCGCGGTACCGGCCGCGGCGCCCCGGCTCACCCGAGCCCCGAAGGACATGCCTGCCCTTCCGTCCGACGTGTTCGCCTGGGAGCTCGCCGAGCACGAGACCCAGCTCTCGCGCGTATGGGCGTCGATCTACGGCCTTCGCGCCGAGCTCCTGACCCTCGACCAAATGGCCGCGATGGGCGCCGACCGACAAGAGATCGTTCGGCAGTCGGTCACCGCGGCATGGCGATTCGGTGTCCTGCGCGCCGACGCTGACGACTACCTCGACGCCTACCTCCCCGAGGGGTTCGGCGCACTCGCCGACGCCTCCCCTGACGACCTGGTCGCGCTCGCTGGATGGACACCGCCCCTGAGCGCCGACGACGTCGACAAGCTCACCCGCGCCGGGAGAGCCCACCCCGACCGGGACGGCTTCGTCTCTGCCATGCGCGCCGAGATCTCCCTCGGCAACGCCTGGTCGGCGCCTTGGCTCGACCGGCGCACCACCACCGACAAGGACACGACATCATGACCACTTCCCAGCCCGACCGCCTCGCCGCGGCGATCGAAGCCGCCCAGGACCAACCGCCGAGGCGGTTCGTCATCACCGGCGGCCCCTCAGCAGGCAAAGACGACGTCATCGCCGAACTGATCCGGCACAACATCCCGTGCATGGAGACCGAGCCCGGACGGGAGATCTACCGCAAGCACCGCCAACGGCTCGGCCGACACCTGCGTACCGAAGACCGGCGCGAGTACGCCGCCGAGGTGCTCGACGCATTCATCGCCGAGTACGAAGCGCAAAAATCCGGCTTTCGCTTCTACAACCGCGGTATCCCGGACTCCTACGGGTGGGAACGGTTCTTCGGTCTGCCCCCGACACCCCAACTCGAAGAAGCGAACCGGGTCTACCGGTACGACACCGTCTTCGTACTCGACCCCCTCGACTCCTTCGAGGACCCCGACGACATCGTGTGGGCGAAGGAGCGTGAGATCAGGCGCGTTCACGAGCTGATCGTTCAGGGCTATTACGACGCCGGGTACGAACCGACCTTCGTTCCCGCCGAGTCAGCCGAGCACCGCGTCGACTTCATTCTCAACAACGTGCGCATACCCAAACCCCAGAGGTGACACCGTGTCGGCTACCCCCCTGCTGATCTCGCCCAACTCCGTTCTGGCCAACGCCCTACTGCGCTCCATCGACATGTTGCGCCCCCGGGTGCACGCCATGCGTCCCCAGCGTATCGAGTTCGTCGTCGGCACTCAGATCAACGGCGCACCGCACCTGGGGACCAACCTGGTTCAGACGACGGCCTTCCTGCTCGCCAAAATCGCCCGGCGTGAATTCTCGGTCGAGACCTCGGTGCGCTTCGGCGCCCTGGACAACGCTCCGCACGAGGTGGTGCTCGACCCCGAGACCCACCACGCCTACCAGGCCACGTACTTTCACGCCCTGGGCAAGGCCGGCGTCGACGAACTGATCAGCCGGTACTACCGCGCCTTCTTCGACTCCCTGTCCGAGGCCACGGCGACGGACTACACGTTGGAAACCTACACCGATCAGCAGGCGAGCCCGGCGTTCCGCGCCGAGTTCCTCCGCACCCTGGAACGGATCGACGAAATCCGGTGGTGGATGGCACCGTCACACGGAGTCGTACACACTCGCCTTCCCTGCCCCGAGTGCGGCTGGGCAGAGAAGCGCGCTGACCGGACCAAGCTCGTGCACCTCGACGAGGACGGCGCCCGCTTCGCCGCTGTCTGCCTCGACCACGGACCGTACGAGATCGACGTCGACCCCGAGAACGACACCTATCTCGACTTGGCCACTCTGTACCGGAACCTGGTCAAAGAGCGCTTGCTCGTGCGCGACACCGACACCCTCCAGGTGATGCTCAAGGGCGGCGATTGGGCCTTCGGCTCGCAACTCGTCGACGGCGCCCTCGGCGTCCTGGACACTCCCGGGGCGCGGATGCCGATCCGCATCTTCACACCTCAGGTACTCGCGCCGACGGGCGCGAAGCTGTCCAAGTCGCTGCTGCGCGACCGCGGCGCGAATGCGTTGCCGCCCGACGTCGAACCCTGGATGCTCGACACCACCCAATGGGAAGGGGACACGGATCACTACGTCGACGCGCTTTTGTGGCTCGTCGGCGAACTGCTCACCGATCCGAAGCACTTCTTCCGAAGCTTCACCGTCAAGGAACTGGGCCGACTCATGACCAACCGACCCGCCGACCTCGACCAGCGCCCCCGCGCGCACGAGATGGGCATCTACAAGCGGTACTTCGACCTGATCGCCTCGGGCCATAAGACGACCGAGATCAGGGTGAACGACTCGTCACGCAAGAGGTTGAAGGAAGGCGACCTTCTCCGGTTCAAGTGCCGCGACGAGGAAGTGCTCACGCGGATCACCAGGCTTGCCCGCTATCGGGACTTCGATGAGATGTTCGGCCACGAACCGGTCTCGTCGGTCAACCCGACCGCTTCGAAGGCCGATCAGCTTCGCAATATTCGGGAGATCTACCCACCCGAGCGCGAAGCCCTGGGGGTGGTCGCGATCGGGATCGAACTCTTCGAGTCGCAAACGAGAACGACAGTACGCCCCGCCCCGCACTGACCTGAGCCAACACCCCCGCCCGGGGCCGCACCGGGGTCCTGTGCTGCCGGTGCGGCCATGCGTAGGAGTTCTGGCGGGTGGGTCGTGGCGGTTCAGGCCAGGAAGGCGAGCAGGTGCTGGCCCACCGCCCCGGCCGCGACAGCGAAGGCATAGCCGGTCACGAGGTGGCCGACCCGGCGGCGCGGCTTGCGATGGCTGGCCGGGCGGCGCGGAAGCGGCGCGGGCGGCACGCTCTCCCGGCGGGGTCGTGGGACCGGCACGGGACGGGCGGGCTCGGTGCCACGGCCGGGTTCGCGGGCCGGTCGCGGGGCGGGCTCCGGTTCCGGGGCGAGGTCGGGGTGGCGGTCCTGGCGCCAGCAGGACTCCGAGGACGGGGGTGGAGGGCTGCGCATCCACTCGGGAAGGTCCCCATGGGTGAAGCGGCGACGCAGCCGGGGCGTGTCGGGCATACGCGCCAGGAGTTCACGCTCCCTCGGAGTACGGCCCAGGGAAGCCAGGGGCGGGAGCGGCTCGGGCCCCGCACCGGTCGAGGCGCGCGGGTCCGGGCGCGCGTCCGGGCGCGGGTCCGGACGCCTCCCCGGGCGGTTTCCCGGGGTGTGCGGGGTGCGGCTGAAACGGCGGCCCCGAGGCGCATCCAGGACCCGGCGCAGGTCCAGGGGTATCGTCGCGGTGCTCATCGCCCACCCCCGCACACACAGACGGCGGCCCCGGCACTGGAGCTGTCGGCGGAGATGCCTGCGGCGGGCGTGGGGTAGGTGAACTCGGCCCACAGCACCGAGCCCAACACCGCCAGAGAAACCGGGTCGGCCCACCGCTGGGTACCCCACTCACTGGCCAACTGGTGGATGAGCAGCAGACCCCGCCCGGACTCGGCCTGCTCCCGCTCCTCCAACGAGCGCCTCGCGGGCGGGCACATCGGGCGGGAATCCAGGGGGCCGTCGTCGATGACCGACAGACGCAGGGTGGTCTCGCTCCCCATGACCACCGGGGTGGAGAGCATCCGCAGCACCGTGCCACCGGGGCGCTGAGAGCGCGAGTGGGCCAGCGCGTTGGCGAACGCCTCGCTCGCGCACAGCTCCACGTCCTCGCGCAGGCGCCTGGGCATCCCGGCCAGGGTCGCCAGGTCAGAGCGCAGATCCGCGCGGAAACGGGGGCAGGTGTCGGGGGTTCCGGGGTAGTGGCGGGCCTCCCAGCGCCGCCCGGGGTAGGCGGGCGTGGGTATCTGAGGGACAATAGACACGTCGGCAACTCCTGTTCGAGGGGTGGTTGTCGATACGGCCCTGGCGGGTGGTGCAAACACCCACCAGGGCCTTCTTCATGCCGGTCACTAGGCACGTTGCCCAAGAGGGCAGCCGATTCATCGCACGCTACTTCGCACGAACCCCCTGCACTAGCGAGGCTGACCAGCCATAGTTAGAGTATGACCCTGCGTGATTCGATTGGCAAGACTAACTGGCAAGTCTAATTTGATGGGAACTCTCGATGCCGACCACCACACCCACCGTTGCCCAGTGGCAGCTTGGGCGCGAGCTTCGACAGCTGCGCGCACAGCACAAGCTGACGATCACCCAGGTCGGGAAGATCCTTGAGGTGACCACGTCGACAGTGAGCCGTTGGGAGGCCGCCGAACGCGTACCCCGGGAGAAGGAGCTGCGACAACTGGCGCGGCACTACGAAATGCCGGAACTGGAGGCCGATGCCCTGCTCCAACTTCGACGCCATGCGGGCAAACGCGGCTGGTGGCAGTCCTACGACCTGGAGCAGCGATACGGCACTTTCATCGGGTTGGAGGCCAGCGCCTCCGAGATCGAGGCGTACACCAGCACGGTCGTCACCGGTCTGTTCCAGACCGAGAGTTACGCTCGCGCCATCATCAGCGGCGTCAACAGTTCGGTTTCACCGGAAAACCTTGAGCGTCAGATCGAAGTCCGGCATACGCGGGTCAGCCAGAACCTCGCGGAAGACGGCCCCAAGATGTGGGTGATCCTCGGAGAGAGCGCCATCCGCCAGCAGGTGGGGGGCGCAGAGGTCATGCGTGAGCAGATCACACACCTGCTGGAGCTCTCTGCCCACTCGAACATCACGCTCCAGGTCATACCCCATGAGGCAGGCGCGAACATCGGCATGGTCGTGCCGACCTTCATGATCCTCAAGCTTCCTCAGAACGGGCTATCGACCGTCTATGTGGAGGGTTACCGGAGTAACCTCTTCCTGGAGAGCGCCGAGGATCTCAGCAGCCACGAGGCGATCTTCAATCAGCTCCGGCTCGCCGGTGTCGGCGGCAATATGCTGCGGAACCTGCTGTCCGGAATCCGCAAGGAACTCTAGAGAGACGAGCGATGACACCAGAGCACCAGCCCAGCACCCCGAGCGCGGCGAACTGGAGGAAGGCGAGCTACAGCGCTGACCAGACCGCCTGCGTCGAGGTCGCGGACTGGCCAACAGGTGCCGCCGTCCGCGACACCAAGCACCGCGAACTCGGTGCGCTCTTCTTCTCCGGCAGCGAGTGGACAGCCTTCCTCGACACCGCCAAGACCGCCCTGGGCTGAGCAGCATCAGCGAGCCCCGCCCCGAACGCCGCGGGTGGGGCCCAGCGGCCCCTACCCGCAGCGGTCTCGCTGCCGGGTCTCTGCTCGGTGTCGGTTCCGGCAACCGAGCCGGTCGCGTCTTAGCACTCCACTACGCTGATCCACGTGATTACCGGCGAGCTGAAGAGCAAGATCGATCGCCTCTGGGACGCGTTCTGGTCCGGAGGGATCTCCAACCCCCTCGAAGTGATCGAGCAGATCACCTACCTGATGTTCCTCCGCAGGCTGGAGGACATCCAGGCTGCCAAGGAGAGGAAGAGCCAGCGCACGGGCAAGCCCATCGAGGCCCCCCCTCTACACGGCCGACAACCAGGCCATGCGCTGGGAAGAGCTCAAGAGGCTCTCCCCGGACACCCTCTACGAGGTGATGGACAAGGGCGTCTTCCCCTGGCTGCAACGGCTCGGTGGTGACGACTCCACCTACGCGCACCACATGCGCGACGCCCGGTTCACCATCCCCAACGCGAACCTGCTCACCAAGGCCTTCGACATGATCGACGGCCTCCCGCTCGGCAACAGCGACGCCCAGGGCGACCTGTACGAGTACATGCTCAGCAAGATCGCCACCGCCGGGCACAACGGGCAGTTCCGCACCCCCCGGCACATCATCCAGCTCATCGTGGCGATGATGAACCCGGGCCCGCAGGACGAGATCTGCGACCCGGCGTGTGGAACGGCGGGCTTCCTGGTCGCCGCTTCCGAGCACATGCGCGCCGAGCACAGCGACTCCCTGCTGGAAGCCGCCAACCAGAAGCACTTCCACAACAGCATGTTCCACGGCTTCGACTTCGACAGCACCATGCTGCGCATCGCCAGCATGAACATGCTGATGCACGGGGTGGAGCAGCCGGACATCCGTTACCGCGACTCGCTCGGTGAGAGTGTCGCGGACGAGGCGGAACGCTACTCGCTCATCCTCGCCAATCCACCGTTCGCCGGAAGCCTGGACTACGAGAGCACCGCCAAGGACCTCCAGCAGATCATCAAGACGAAGAAGACGGAGCTGCTCTTCCTCCCGCTCTTCCTGCGTCTGCTCAAGCCCGGTGGCCGCGCCGCCGTCATCGTGCCGGAAGGTGTGCTGTTCGGCACCAGCAAGGCACACAAGGCCATCCGCCAGATCCTCGTGGAGGACCAGAAGCTGGACGCTGTGGTGAAGCTGCCCAGCGGTGTCTTCAAGCCGTACGCGGGTGTGTCCACGGCGATCCTCTTCTTCACCAAGACCAACTCCGGCGGCACGGACAACGTTTGGTACTACGACGTTGCCGCCGATGGTCTCAGCCTCGACGACAAACGAACTCCGCTGCTCCCCGAGGACAAGATCGGCGCTCTCGCTGAAGGCCTAGACGCCGCCGAGCACGAGAAGAACAACCTGCCAGACGTACTGGCCCGTTGGTCACGTCGAGACGGCAGTGAGCAAGATCGAGCTCGCACTGATCAGAGTTTCTGCGTGCCAAAGGCGGACATCGCTGCTGAAAACTACGACCTGAGCCTCAACCGGTACAAGGAAGTCGTGTACGAGGAGACTAAGTAACGTCCGCCATTGGAGATTCTCGAAGATCTCGAAGTTCTGGAGTCTGACATACAGAAGGACCTCGCTAAGCTCAAGGGGATACTGGGATGAGCATTCAGAAAATCCAGCTCAGCGAGTTGACGCCAAGGCGCAAAAAAACTGTAAATCCGGCTGATTTTCCAAATGAGAAATTTACACTCTACAGCATCCCAGCATTCGACAATGGATTTCCCGAAGTTTCCACTGGATCTAGCATTGGATCCGCAAAGCAAATAGTGGAACCCGACGATGTTCTACTTTCCAAGATCGTGCCCCACATTCGACGCTCTTGGGTTGTAGGGAAATCAGATTCGAACCGCACGATCGCATCCGGAGAATGGATCGTTTTTCGGTCACCCGAGTTCCACCCTCCTTATTTGCGCCAACTCCTCACAAGCAATAAATTCCATGCTCAGTTCATGAACACAGTAGCGGGTGTAGGCGGGTCCCTGCTCAGAGCTAGGCCAGCTTTTGTCGCAAAGATTGAAATTTCCCTTCCCTCGCTAGAAGAACAGAGAAGAACAGCTGATGTTCTAGACTTCCTATCGCACCTTCAGTCAGTACGCCGCAGGTCAATCGAGCTACTCGACGAGCTCACGCAGTCCATCTTCCTCGATATGTTCGGCAACATGGCCGGGAGTGACTCAACAACGAAGCCCCTCGGAACCCAGCTGGATTTCCTCACAAGCGGCTCACGAGGTTGGGCGAAATACTATTCAGAACAACCTGGAGATGCGTTTCTCCGAATTCAGAACGTACGGATGAACGAGCTGGATCTAACAGATGTTGCGTACGTGAATGCACCTGCGACGGCCGAAGCAAAGAGAACGCTGACGCAACCTGGGGACGTCCTCCTCAGCATTACCGCAGATCGTGACTGTTCAGGTGTCCCGGAGAAGGATCAGACGGTTTCGGGCATCCAGCACCGGCCCTCGGCCAGGTGGACCAGGGCGTCGAACATACCGATGCCGTGCTTGGCCGCGGTCGCTACATAGGAGCG